>CAZEEJ010000015.1:37609-45254 GCA_964511155.1 uncultured Planctomycetales bacterium
TGGGTCTCCCCGGGCCCCGCGGGCTGACCGGCTGTTCGCCCGGTCCGCCTCAGTCAACTATGTTCCCAACAACGGAGGCTTTCGTCAAGGTGCAACCCGATCTGGGGAGAGAGCCGGGGGCCGTGACAGTTTGGGCGGCCTTGGGGGCCCGACTGGTCAGGGTGCATCCGTTGTTCAGGGGTGGGCCTCATCCGTGTGCCGTTGCTCTATGAGCAATGTTTTTCGGGGGAGAGGCACTGCTGACGCTGGCGCACGACGGTACGTGCTCGCCCCGCCAGCCGCCCCGTTTGGGCGGATGCCCCCGACTGGTCAAGGCTGTTCCGTACCGCGCCCGTAAGGAAGCGGACCTCGTGTGCATGGCGTTCTCACGCAAAGTCCGCTCCCGCACGGTCGCGACTCTGTGTGGTCGCGGTGCGGAGCCGTCCTGGCCAATCAAATCCAACAGACCGCCCAAGCAGTCACGCCCCTCCTTGACGGGCCCGTGGCGGCCGGCGTTTGAAAGCTCTATCGCCGCCCAGCGGCTGCCAGAAGCGGCGGCTGGGCTACAATGCAGCCTAGCCAAAAGGGGCGCAGATCACCGGACCGGCGACGCGGAACAAGCCGGTCCAAGTGCAAGTGCGCCCCACACCATAATAATAGGCACCTCGGGGACGGTCGGTCCAATCGATCCGCGGATGGCGGCAGCGGAGGAGGCCCGCTCGGATCGGCCGCTCGCGGCTTTGCACGCGGGGTGGCTGGTGGTCGGACCGGCCGGGTGGCCCATCCCCGCCGCGACAGGGGTGGGCCGGCGATGAGCGAACGCGCGGGCAAACCGGCTTGGCCAGGAGCCCTTCTTTCATCCGCATCATCGTAAGCCCACCCATCGCGTGTACGTGTTCAGCGCCTGGGAAGGGGGACAGGCACTTTTTTGCCTTGAAGCTGTTCTGACGCGGCGGTACCGCCGTCCCGGCAAGTGGCCGGATCGCGTCGAAAGTCCTCACGCCGGCAAAAAAGAGCCAGTCCCCGGACGCTAAACACGTACCATCGCGTGGCGATGGATGGGCCGCCAGGCGAGGGCTGAAGGATCCGGTCGGCCGCCGCCGACCGGGCATCCGCAAAGATTTATGGATGAAAATTCAAACTATGCGCTTGACTTTCCGATGGGATGAGATACTTACTCTTACTATAGAAGGAGAAGCGGATTGGTTCGGTCGAGTCGAGGGTTGAAAAAGCTCTTCCGTATGTTAATCGGATAGACTCGGTCGGCTTCCGCAAGAGGTCACTCCAAGAATGGACGATCAGTCTTTGGGCTCCGATCCGGAGCCCGACGGCCCAGGCCGAAGATCGATTAGCCTTCCAGTATCAACCATGAACGTCGTCGCGATGCCGCCGCTGGACCTCCCGGGAGGCCGTGGAGGGACCCGCCGCAAGCCGCGACTACGAGGGTACACGCCCCCGGGATTTGAAGCCCCCGCCCCACTGCTCGGTCCTCGAACCAACGTCTTCCGCCGACGCTACTTCCCCGGCGCCACGGTAGCCGACTGGAACGACTGGCAATGGCAGCTCCGCCATCGCATTCGCGATCTGATGGGCCTGGAGCGGGTCTTTCGCCTGTCCGACGAGGAGCGGGCGGCGGTCTTCCAGATGGGCGGCGGCCTTCCCCTGGGGATCACGCCCTACTACGCCTCGCTGATGGACCCGGACGACCCGAACCATCCCACCCGCCGCACGATGATCCCACTCCCGGGCGAGTTCGTCCAATCGCCGGGCGAGGCGGACGACCCCCTGGGCGAGGACCATGACAGCCCCGTGCCCGGCCTGGTGCATCGCTACCCGGACCGGGTGCTCTTCCTGGTCACCAACTTCTGCGCCACCTACTGTCGCTACTGCACGCGGGCGCGGATGGTCGGGCAGTCGGGCGAGTACCATTTCAACACCGCCCAGTACCAGAAGGCGATCGACTACATCGCCGCCCATCCCCAGATCCGCGACGTGCTGCTGTCCGGCGGCGACCCGCTGACCATGAACGACGAGCGGCTGGGGTGGATCCTGTCCCGGTTGCGGGCCATCGAGCACGTCGAGTTCATCCGCATCGGGACGAAGGTGCCGGCCGTCCTGCCCCAGCGGATCACCCCGGCGTTGACGCGAATGCTGCGGCGGTACCATCCGCTGTGGATGAGCATCCACTTCATGCACCCGGTCGAACTGAGCCCGGAAGTCGGGCGGGCCTGCGAGCGGCTGGCCGACGCCGGCATCCCCCTGGGCAGCCAGACGGTGCTGAGCAAGGGAATCAACGACGACGTCGAGACCATGAAGCGGCTGATGCACGGGCTGCTCAAGATCCGCGTCCGGCCGTACTACCTGTACCAGTGCGATCCGATCTCCGGGTCGGCCCATTTCCGGACTTCGGTCGAGAAGGGGCTGGAGATCATTGCTGGCCTGCGCGGCTACACCACCGGCTACGGCGTCCCGACCTTCGTGATCGACGCCCCGGGCGGCGGCGGCAAGATCCCGCTGGTCGCGGACCCGGTCGTCGGGCGAGACGGGGACTTCGTCCTGCTCCGCAACTACGAGGGTAACGTGTATCGCTACCCCGACCCGCGGGAATGACATGAACGTCGGCCTGACCTATGACCTGCGGGCGGAGTACCTCGCGGCCGGCTATGGCGAAGAGGAGACGGCGGAGTTCGATCGGCCGGATACCATCGACGCCATCGAGGCTGCGGTTCAGGAGCTGGGCCATACCACGGAGCGCATCGGCCATGTCCGGCAGCTCGTGAACCGGCTGGCCGCCGGCCAGCGCTGGGACCTCGTCTTCAATATCGCCGAGGGGCTGCATGGCTACGCCCGCGAGGCCCAGGTCCCCGCGGTGCTTGACGCCTACGGCATCCCCTACACCTTCTCCGACCCGCTGGTCATGGCCCTGACGCTGCACAAGGGGATGACCAAGCACGTGCTTCGCGACCTGGGCATTCGCACGACCGACTTCCGCCTGGTGGAGTCGGAGGCGGACATCGCGTCCGTGGACATGCCGTTTCCGCTGTTCGTCAAACCGGTGGCGGAGGGGACGGCCAAGGGTATCACGGCCCAGTCGCGAGTGACGAACCGGGCGGAGTTGGCGACTCAGTGCCGTCGCATCCACGCCCTTTGCCGCCAACCGGCCTTGGTCGAGCCGTTCCTGCCCGGCCGGGAGTTCACCGTGGGCATCACCGGCACCGGGTCGGCGGCGGTGGCGATCGGGACGCTCGAGGTGGTGCTGCGCTCGTCGGCCGAGACGTTCGCCTACACCTACGTCAACAAGGAGCAATCCGAGGAGCGGGTGGATTATCCGCTGGTGGATGGACCGCTGGCGGCGGAGGCCGAGGCCCTGTCGCTGGCGACATGGCGGGGCTTGGGCTGCCGTGACGCCGGCCGGGTCGACCTGCGGGCGGACGCGGATGGCCGCCTGGCGGTGATGGAGCTCAACCCGTTGCCCGGCATGCATCCGCAGCATTCGGATCTGCCCATCCTCTGCACGGCGGCCGGTCTGCCGTACGTCGAGTTGATCCGCCGGATTCTGGACTCCGCCCAACCGCGAGTGGAACAGGCCCGCAAGGCCCACCGGCCATGAACGTGGTGATTCTCCACGATGCTCTGCCGCCCGACGCCCGCCCGGACGAGTTGGATGTGCTCGTTCAGGTGGATGCCGTCGAACGGGCCCTGCACAAGCTGGGACATCGGTGCACGACGATCCCGTTCGGCCTGAATCTTGAGCAGGTCACCGACCGGCTTCGGGAGCAGGCCCCCAAACTCGTATTCAACCTGGTCGAGTCCGCGGGCGGCAGCGGGCGACTCATCCACCTGTCCCCGTCGCTGCTGGAGAATCTCCGCATCCCGTACACCGGTGCGCGGGTCGAGCCGATGTTCCTCACCTCGAACAAGGTACTGGCCAAGCAGTTCCTGGCGGCCCACGACATCGACACCCCGGCGTGGCTGGCGGCGGATCCCAATGGTGTGGCGGGTGGCCCAGGTTCTTTGAACCTGGGGGCGCGATTAGGGCAGCGCGCCAGCCACACTCTTCTGTCGGCTGAACAGACCGGAGCCGGTAATCGCTCCCCCAAGTCCGGAGGACTTGGGCCACCCGACGGGTGGGGTGTGGCACCGGCGTCTCGCCGGTGCGCGTCGGCCACGGGGGGCCGACGCTACGGCACGCTCGCGTCGGCGTACATCATCAAGTCGGTCTGGGAGGAAGCGTCGCTGGGATTGGACGATGATGCCGTGGTCCGGCCGGGCAGCTTCGAGCAATTGGCCCGCGAGGTCGGCGACCGGGCGGAGCGACTGGGCGGCGAAGCCTTTGCCGAGGCGTTCGTGGACGGGCGGGAGTTCAATCTGGCGGTGCTGGCCGGGCCGGACGGTCCGGAGGTCCTGCCGCCGGCGGAGATCCGCTTCGTGGACTACCCGCCTGATCGGCCGCGGATCGTCGGCTACAAGGCCAAATGGCACGAGGATTCGCATGAGTACCGCAACACGCCGCGTACGTTTGACTTCCCGGCGGCGGATGCCACGCTGGTGGAGACGCTCGGCCGCGTGACCCGGCAATGCTGGGATCTGTTCGGGCTGACCGGCTACGCCCGGGTGGATTTCCGGGTGGACGGCGACGGCCGGCCGTGGGTGCTCGAGGTCAACGCCAACCCGTGCCTGTCGCCCGACGCCGGCTTCATGGCCGCCGCCAATCGCCACGGCCTGGACATGGCCGACGTGGTCCGGCGGCTGCTGGCGGCCGCGCTCCGGTAGCGGCCGCCCCCTGACTTCGGCGAGCTCAGCCGAGCCGTGGCGGCCGGCGCCTGAAACTCTATCGTTGCCCAGCGGCCGCCAGAGGCGGCGGCCGATACAAAGCACCGCCGTCATGCGAAGGGTGATCGATGCCCGTATTCCGTATCCGCCGCATCTTCGACGACGTGCTGCCGATCGACCGCGAGGAGATCGCGCACGTGCAGGGGATTCTGCGTTCGCAGTTCACCGGCGTACGGGAGAAGGACATCGAGAGCCTGCCGGCCAAGCTGCGGAACCCGCTGAAGTACAAGTTCCGCCACATTCTGCTGGTGGCCGACGATCTGCAGCGGCGGGTGCGCGGGTTCGCCCTGATCTCGCACGACCCTGAGCTGGCGTTCTCCTATCTGGACTACCTGGCCAGCGCCAAGGCCCTGACCGGCGGCGGAATCGGGGGGGCGCTCTACCAGCGGGTGCGCGACGAGGCCCGGCTGCTGGAGGCCCGCGGGCTGTTCTTCGAATGTGCCCCCGACGTGGCCGAGGAGTGCGACTCGCCGGAGATTTTCAAGGCTAACGCGGCCCGACTGCGATTCTACGAGCGATTCGGCGCCCGCCCGATCATCAACAACGACTACCGCGCGCCGATCAAGCCCGGCGACCGCGGCCTGCCGTTCCTGGTGCTCGACGCGCTGGACACCGGCCGGCCGCTCCGCCGCAGCGAGGCCCAGCCGATCGTCCGGGCCATCCTGGAACGCAAGTACGCCCACCTCTGCCCGCGTGAGTATATCGACCGGGTGGCCGCCTCGTTCCGCGACGACCCCGTGCAGCTCCGGCCGCACCGCTACGTCAAGTCGTCGCCGCCGGTAGTCCGCCCACCCAGCCGCCCGGAGGATGCCCGCATCGCCCTGGTGCTCGATGACAAGCACCAGATCCACCACGTGCACGATCGCGGGTACGTCGAGGCCCCCGTGCGGATCAAAGCCATCCTGCAGGAGATCGAGCCCACCGGGTTGTTCGGCCGCCTGGAGCCCCGCTCCTTCCCGGAGAGCCTGCTCAAGACCGTGCACGACGCCCGGTTCGTCGACTACCTCAAGCGGGCTTGTGAGAGCGTGCCCGCTGACGAGTCGATCTACCCCTACGTGTTCCCGATCCGCAACGTGGCCCGGCCGCCGCGGGAGCTGGCCGTGCGGGCGGGCTACTACTGCATCGACACCTTCACGCCGTTGAACCGCAACGCGTTTCTGGCGGCCAAGGCGGCCGTCGACTGTGCCCTGACCGCCGCCGAGTGCATTCTTAAGGGCCGCCGACTGGCCTATGCCCTCGTCCGGCCGCCCGGGCACCATGCCGAGCGCAAGACCTTCGGCGGCTTCTGCTACTTCAACTCCAACGCCATCGCCGCCCACCACCTCAGCCGCTTCGGCCGCGTCGCGATCCTGGACATCGACTACCACCATGGCAACGGGCAGCAGGACATCTTCTACGAGCGCGACGACGTGCTCACCCTGTCGATCCACGGCCACCCGCGCTTCGCATACCCCTACTTCTCGGGCTTCGAGGAGGAGAAGGGCCTCGGGGCCGGCGAAGGCTACAATGTTAACTTTCCGCTCCCCGAGAACCTGGACGGGGCCCGCTACCGCCAGACACTCGAACGAGCCCTGAGCCGCATCCGGCGATTTGCCCCGAGCTTCCTGGTGGTGGCCCTGGGGCTGGACACGGCCAAGGGCGACCCGACGGGATCCTGGAGCCTGGGCGGGCAGGACTTCGAGTTGAACGGCCGGCTGATCGGCGCGCTGGGCCTGCCCACACTGGTCGTGCAGGAGGGCGGGTATCGCACCCGAACCCTGGGCACCAACGCCCGGCAATTCTTCGTCGGGCTTGTCGGCGCGGTCTTCGGCCCGCGGACCGTCGCGCCGCGCACGGGTGCCGCGCCGCAGGCCAACGGAGCCCCTGCAAAATCGCCCGCCAACGGGCTCAATGCCAAGCCGCCGGCCAACGGGGCCGGCTCCAAACCGGTCGCCAACGGACGAACACCGAGCAACAAACCCCAGCGTTCCATTCCGCAACGCGGGGAAGGTGAGAAGTGAGAATTGGGAATTGGGAATTGAGAAACCTCGTCTCCCGTGGAGGCCAACGAAGCTCACCGCCGGTGAGGTGGAGCGGCAGGTACGGGAGCTCGCCTTTTCTCAATTCTCCATTTCTCATTCTCAATCCCCCCTTGTTGTACCATGCAACTGGGAAGGGACCGAACCCGATCGCGGAGAACTCCCGTGGACCTGACCTTGCGTGATGATGTCCAGCCGACCGATGCCGCCGCGGTGCGCGGGATCGTGCTCGCCACCGGCATGTTCCACGACTACGAGGTCGATGTGGCCGTCGAACTGGTCGAGGAGCGGCTCGCGCGCGGGCCGGCCAGCGGGTACTTCTTCGTCATCGCCGAGCGAGCCGGCCAAGTCATCGGTTACACTTGCTACGGCCCGATTGCTTGTACCGCCGGCAGCTTCGATCTGTACTGGATCGCCGTCCGGCCGGACTGCCAGGGCCAAGGCCTCGGCCGGGCCTTGCTGGCCGCCAGCGAGGAACGCATCGCCGCTTCCGCCGGCCGACTCATCTACATCGAGACCTCCTGCCGCCCGCAATACGCCCCCACCCGGGCCTTCTACGAACGCTGCGGCTACCGCCTCGAGGCCACCCTCCGCGACTTCTACGCCCCCGGCGACGATAAGGCGATCTACGTCCGATCCGTTCGGTCTGGGTGGCCCAGGTCCTCCGGACCTGGGGGAGCGATTGCGACCAACGAGTCTATGTCGTGACGGGATGGGCGTTCGCGCCGCGAGTCAATCGCTCCCCCACCTCCAGAGGAGGGTACGTGTTTAGCGTCCGCGGAGGGGGACAGGCACTTTTTTGCCTTGTAACCTTC
>CAZEEJ010000016.1:0-29530 GCA_964511155.1 uncultured Planctomycetales bacterium
CGATTGTCCCCGGCGAGGGACCTCCACGAGGGGAGCGGACTTCACACCGCGAGTCAATCGCGCCCCCACCTCCGAAGGAGGTGGGCCACCCGCCGTTTGGGGTAGCGGCCGCCCCCCGACTTCGGCGAGCTCAGCCGAGCCGTGGCGGCCGGTGTTTGGAAGCTTTGTCGCCGCCCAGCGGCCGCCAGAGGCGGCGGCCGCTACAAAGCAGCACTGTCATGCTGAGTTCTTTGGTCTGGCCGCCATTCAGGCCGTTGGCTCCGTCGCGGCGGTCGGCTATGATCGGTTGCGGCTAATAAGGGAGGTCACTGATGAATGAGCGACGGATACCGGGGCTGGTGGTGGCCGGCGGGGTGATCGCGGCGTTGTGCGGCGCTGCCTGGGCCGATGTGGCTGCCGCCCAGGGGCAGGCGATCGGGTACGTGTTTCACGATCGCAACGGCAACGGGCAGCGCGACCCCGGCGAGGAGGGGCTGCCGGGCATCCGCGTCTCCAATCAGCGGGAGGTCGTCGCCACCGACGAGCACGGACGCTGGCGGCTGCCGGTGAATGACGACACCACCTTCTTCGTCATCAAGCCGCGCGGGTGGATGACGCCTGTCGATCGGGACCGCCAACTCCCGCGATTCTTCTACACGCACAAGCCCGCCGGCTCGCCCAAACTCAGGTACAAGGGCGTCGCGCCCACCGGCCCGCTGCCCGAGTCGATCGACTTCCCGCTCTATCCCCGCGAGGAGCCCGACCGGTTCCAGGCCGTCTTCTTCGGTGACACGCAGGCACGCAACGAGAAAGAACTCCAGTACATGGCCCATGATGTCATCGCCGAACTGGTGGGCACGGAGGCCGCATTCGGCGTCACCCTCGGCGACGTCGTCTTCAACGACCTGTCCCTCTTCGACAGCCATAATCGGACGGTCGCCTTGATCGGCATCCCCTGGTACAACGTGCTCGGCAACCATGACATCAACATGGACGTGCCGGACGACAAGCAGTCCGACGAGACCTTCGAGCGCTTCTACGGACCGAACTATTACGCCTTCGACCACGGCCCCACGCACTTCATCGTGCTCGACAACATCCATTGGACCGGGCCCACACAAGAGCGCAAGGGGGAGTATCATGCGGAACTGGGCGAGGAGCAGTTGACGTTCGTGCGGAACAGCCTCTCATTCGTCCCCCATGACCGCCTGGTGGTGCTGATGATGCACATTCCCCTGACCAGCACGAACGACCGCGAAGCCCTGTATCGCTTGATCGAGGACCGGCCGTACACCCTGTCGGTGTCCGCCCACCGGCACTGGCAGGCGCATCAGTTTCTCACGGAAAAGGACGGCTGGCGGGGCGCCGAGCCGCACCATCACGTCATCAGCGTCACCGTCTGCGGAAGCTGGTGGCGCGGGGCCCCGGACGCCCACGGCATCCCGCACGCGACCATGCGCGACGGGGCACCGAACGGGTACGCGATCTACACTTTCGACGGGCACCAGGCGACGATCGACTTCAAGGCGGCGCGTCGCCCGGCCGCGTACCAGATGCACATCCATGCCCCCTATACGGTCAACGCGAGCGACGCGGCGGAGGTCGAGGTCTTCGCCAACGTGTTCGGCGGCTCCGAACGCTCGAAGGTCGAAATGCGGCTGGGGGACGACGGGCCGTGGCTGCCCATGGAGAGAGTCCTGCGGCCCGACCCGGCCTACGTCGAGATGAGGGCCCGCGACGACGCAATCCAGCCGCGCGTCGGACTGCCCATGCGCGAACCGGACGTGTGCCAGCATCTCTGGATGGCCAAGCTGCCGGCCGATCCGCCCCGCGGCCTGACCCTGATCCACGTCCGGACCACGGACATGTACGGCCGGGTGTTTGAGGCCTGCCGTGCGATCCGGATCAAAGGACCACCAGGGTAAGTCAGCCGGTTATAGCAATGTTATCCTGGTTTATCGGCATGCGATAACTTTGATAAACTCGATAACTTATACTATCATCGCATTTATTACATTCCCGGTTGTTCAGAGTGTCGTTCAAGGGGTATGGCATCGGCTGCCGACTGGGGGTCCGTGAGAGTCCGGGCGGCCTGCTGGGCTCGGTGGAGCAGGGCGGTTCCGTGCCGCGCCCCAGGAGGAAGCGGACCTCGTGAACGTGGCGTTCTCGCGCAAGGTCCGCTCCCTGACGGTCGCGGTACGGAGAGGTTGACCGGCCGGGGCCGATCCCCACCGTCGGAACGGTCAGGGACCCGGCGAGTGCCGCGCGCTCGATCATCGCCAACCCGCAGCCTTACCCGCCGCTGAGGGCTCCGCCGCTGCCGAGGGTCTTGATCAACTGGAGGGCGGCCGGCCCGACGAGCACGACGAAGATCGACGGGAAGATGAAAAGGATCAGCGGGAGCATGAGCTTGACGGTGGTCTTCTGGGCACGCTCCTCGGCCCGGAGGCGACGTTTGATCCGCAGAGTGTCGGACTGGGTGCGGAGGGCCTTGGCGACGCTGGTGCCGAAGCGCTCCGCCTGGGTGATGACTGCGACGAGCGCCCGCATTTCGGCAACGCCGCTGCGCTTGGCCATGTGTTCAAGCGACTCGCTGCGCGGAACGCCCATCTGGGTTTCGAGCGTGGCAATCTGCATCTCCTCGCTGAGCTCAGGATGGACGTTGGCCATTTCATCGCTGACGCGCTGGAGGCCGGCATCAAGGGCCAAGCCGGACTCGACGGACACGACGAGCAAGTCAAGCGAGTCGGGGAGGCCGTTGCGGATTTTCTCGGACCGCTGACTGCGGGCGATCCAGAGCCAGACATTGGGCATGAGGAAACCGACGCCGCCGGCGGTGGCCACCATACCGAACAACTGCTTGGGTTCGTACCCGCCGCCCCAGGCAATGATGAGCGTGAGCACCGTCAGCGTGCCCCCGACGATGGTCTTGCTGGCCAGGAAGTAGCGGGTCGCGGACTCGTGGCGGTATCCGGCCTGGGAGAGCTTTTCGCGCAGCGTGGACATTTCCTCGTCGCTGCGCGGCATAACCGGCCTCATCGCGTAGGGCGCGACCTTTTCGAGCATTTGTCGAGCGGCGGAGGTCTTCCTGGCTTCCTGGCCGCCGCGTTCACCGGCGAGGGGCGTCCGGCCGGCCATTCGCCGCAGCACCTTGTCCTGCTCTTCGCGACGGTCGGGCAGGAGGGCGTAGATGATCATCGCGGCGCTGATGACCACGAGTACGAGCAATAAGAGCATTTGCGTCATGGCTTACACCTTGATATTCACGATCTTCTTGATCATGGCCATACCCATCAGGTCCATCCCGATGGCGATTCCGAGCATGGTCCGCCCGCTGGGCGTATCGATGAGCACGCGGGCGTACTCGGGGTTGACAACCAGGCACGCGAAGAAGACGACGACCGGCAGAGCGAGAAGCACCCAGCCGGAGAGTCGTCCCTCGGCGGTGAGGGCCTGCACGGTTCCCAGGAGCTGAATGCGGTCGCGGATCACCTTGCCGATCTTGTCGAGCACCTCGGCGAGATCCCCACCGGTCTGGCGCTGGATGAGCACGGCGGTCACGAAGAACCGGACGTCCATCTGGTCGACGCGGTTGGCCATGTTCAACAAGGCCTCCTCGATCTTGATACCGAGGTTCTGCTCGTGGAAGACGCGGGAGAACTCCTTGGCGATTGGCTCGGGCATCTGCTGGCTGACGAGCTGGATGGCTCCGCCGAGGGCGTGGCCGGCCCGGAGGGCCTGCCCGAGGAGATCGAAGACGTCGGGTAATTGTTCGACGAGGGTGCGGATGCGTTTTTTCCGTTTGCGGATCAGCCACAGGAGCGGCAGGGCGATGGTGGCGGCGGCGGCCGCGAGCGCGCTGATCGGGCTGAGCTGCAGGAAGAGAAGCAGGGCACCCACAAAAAGGCTCAGGGCGGAGAGATTGACCAGCACGCGCGCGGCGGACCAGTCCACGTCCGCCTGATCGAGCACGTGCTGGCGCGTGGTGACGATGCTGAGCCGCGAGACGACCCCGTCCAGCATGCCGGTCTGGAGGTCGGCGGCCCGCCGCCGAAGCAGGGAGTCTTTGACCTCCTGCTCACGGGTGCGGGAGCGGCTTTCGGTCAGACGGTCGATGACCTTGCGTTGCTTGGCGCCGCGCAGGTCCATGAAGACCTGGAACAGCCCCCACGCCAGGAGCATGGCACCCATGACGGGCAAGAGGACGAGGGTTACGATTTGCACGGCTCACCCCGCATTCATACGTACCGCGGCCCGGTATCACCGCGGTCCATGGACTTTGTTGCGCCGCCCGGGCTACTCGTCCCGATCGCTCATCAGGACCTGTCGCTCGAACAGCGCCGGGCTGATGTTGCAGCCCGCCGCCTTCAGCCGATCGAGGAAGGTGGGCCGGATGCCGGTCGCGACCATCCGCCCGTAGGCCTTCCCGTTACCATCTATACCCACTTGTTCAAAACTGAAGATATCCTGCATGGTGACGACGTCGCCCTCCATGCCGGTGACTTCGGTGACGCTGGTGATTTTTCGCGGCCCGCCGGTGAGTCGCTGGGCCTGGACGATGATCTGCACGGCGGACGCAAACTGCTGGCGGATGGCCTTCACGGGCAGCTCAAAGCCCGCCATCATGACCATGGTCTCGACACGCTGGACGGCGTCGCGCGTGGTGTTGGCGTGAAGGGTGGTCAGGGACCCGTCGTGCCCGGTGTTCATGGCCTGGAGCATGTCCAGCGTTTCGGCGCCGCGGCACTCGCCGACGACGATGCGGTCGGGGCGCATACGCAGGCTGTTGACCAGCAGGTCACGGATGCTGATTCGGCCCTTGCCCTCGATATTGGCGGGCCGGGTTTCGAGCCGTACCACGTGGGGCTGTCGAAGGCGAAGTTCGGCGGCGTCCTCGATGGTGACGATGCGGTCGCAAGACGGGATGAAGCTGGACATGTTGTTGAGCAGGGTGGTCTTGCCGGAGCCGGTACCGCCGATGATCAGGATGTTGAGCCGGGCCTCGACGCTGGCTTTGAAGAACTCGACCATCTCCGGGGCGCAGGACTTGTAGTTGACGTAATCCTCCCAGGTGATGGGGTCGGTCCCGAACCGCCGGATGGAGACGCTGGCGCCGTCGAGGGCCAGCGGAGGGATGATGGCGTTGACGCGGGAGCCGTCCTTGAGGCGGGCGTCCACCATGGGGCAGACTTCGTCGCAACGGCGTCCGACGGCGCTGACGATTTTGTCGATGACGTGGATCAGGTGGGCATTGTTGCGGAAGTTGACCTCGGTCAGCTCGAGGCGGCCCCGGCGTTCGATGTAGACCTGCTTGGGGCCGTTGATGAGGATGTCACTGATGTTCGGGTCCTTGAGCAGGATTTCGAGCGGCCCGAGCCCGAAGGTCTCGTCGAGGATCTCGCTGACCAGCCGTTGCCGCTCGGCATGATTGAGGAGGACGTCTTCCCGCTCGCAGAGGCCCACGATGAGCTCGGCGATCTGGTCGCGGATGGTGGGGTCGTCGTTGTTGATGGCGCTCATATCGAGCTGTTCGACGAGCTTGCGGTGGATGCGGGTCTTGAGGGCGTAGAACTTCTCGATCTTCTCCTCGTTGGCCTTGGCGGGTTTGCCGCGGTCGAGGACGGCAGGTTTGGTTCCCGCTTCAGATACTTTGCTCGGCGGGACCAGGCTCTCCGGCGGCCTGGGGCCCAGGACGGACTTACCTTGTCGCGTGCCCGGAACGGGCGGCTGCGCGGACTCTTTCGGGGGTACCGGTGATCTCAGTTTGCCGAACATACGTCCAATTCTCCTTGCGGAACGGGGCCTGGGTGCCCGTCATGGGGCCTCGTTCCCGTGTCGGCCTGGTCCGCGGGGACAGGCCGTAGCGGCGTCACGTCGCCGCGGTGAACATCCTCCCGAACAGGCCCGGCTTGCCGTTGGTCTTGGGACCGGGCACGCTGTTCTCCGGGTGCGCGAGGGCTTCGGCGATCTCGCGAATGGCCGACCGGATCCTCGACTTGGGAGCGATCTCGCTGAAGGGTGATCCGATGTTGATGGCCGAGCTGACGGTCTTCCAGTCGTCGGGGATCTGGTGGGCGATCTTCTTCCCGAGAGTCTTCTCCACCTGAGGAATCTCGAGGTGCCCCGATTCCTGGCCGACACGGTTGCACACGAGTCGGAATCGATCGAGGTTGTACCCGTTGTCGCGCAGCCCGTTGAACATGCGGTGCACGTTGCGCACGCTGGTTACCAGAAGCTGAATGACAAAGAGGTTGACATCGGCGAGGTCGAGGACGGCAAGGCCGCCGGGGTCGAAGCGGACGGGGCCGTCGACGACGACATATTCGTACATCTGCTGCAGCGAGCTGAGGACCGAGGCGCAATGGGCGGCGGTAATCTGGTCGGCCTGGGCAAAGTGGTTGGGTCGGGCGAGCAGGTGAACGCCGGTTGCGTGTTTGACCATCGCCCGCTGGATCATGGCGGTGTCAAGTTGCTCGGGCGTGTCGCAGAGATCGGCGATGGTGTAGTCCGCCTGGAGGTCGAGCATGGTAGCGAGTTGCCCATAGCGGAAGTCGAGGTCCACGACGGCGACGGGCTTGCCGGCGCTCAGGGCGGCGAGTTCGACGGCCAGATTGGTGGAAAGCATGGAGGCCCCGGCACCGCCGATCGTGCTCATGACGGACACGAGCATGCCGACTTCCTGGGAAGAGGCGGTGGCGGCGGCGACCTTGCCGATGCCCGAGGCCAGGAGTTCGCGGTCGACCGGCTTGGTGATGAACTCCCGCACGCCCGCCCGCATGGCCGTCAGAATGTGCTGGGGATCCGTACTGGCGGAGATCACGAAGACCGCCAGACCTGGATGGGAAGCAGCCAGCTCGGTGGCGATGGGCAGGGCGATCTCCGGCATGGGGTCGAGGTGGACCATCAGGATCTCGGCCGGAAACTGTCGCACGGCCTGCTCGACGAGGGCCAGTTCGTCCACCTCGGCGACGATCTGGACTCCGTCGAGGGCCAACAGATCGGTCCGAAGGGGCGCCGAGTACGCCTCGTCGGCATTGACAATGATGACTCGAACAGACCGCCTCATGGCAACCTCAGACCAACGCCCTTCGCGGCAGAACCTCTCCGCGTCGGGCGGCGCAGCAGGCAGACCGGCCGCACACCGGGTGCGCACCGGTCGACAATGGAACCTCTACCCGTCAGGGGTGCGGGCGATGATCCACGGCCTCGGGAAGCCCCCGCAAGCCCCGCCACGCACTCCCGGTAGACGTTCCGGGCCCCTGCCCCTCCGCCATGAGTCCCGCGTGCCTGCCCCTCGATCAACGTCGCTCACAGGACTCGGTTGCCCGGACCGCTCACCGGCCGCCGTACCCCGACGGCGGCCGGTGAGCCCGGACTCGGCCGGTTACTGGATCAGAACCACCGGCCGTTTCCCGCCCAGGTTCTGGAAGATCGCTTCCAGTTGGGCGGAGTACTCGCTGATCTCGCCCTCCGCATGAAACCATTCCCCCTGACCGATGCCGGCCACTTCGGCCATGAGGCCCTGGTCGGCGGCGACGCCCACGCTGACGGTATAAATCTGGATGCCCTCGGCACGGGCATCCCGCGCGGCGGCCTTGGTGTCCTCCCGAGCCGCAGACTCGTCCCAGGCACCCGAGACCCGGGTGGAGTTGGCGATCCCGTCGGTGAGCAGGATCATGATCTTGGCGGCCTCGCCGCGGGCCCCGTGATCGGTGTCGAACAGGACGGCACGGCCTTCATCGATGCCCTGGGCGATGTTGGTATTCCTCGTCCAGTGCCCCGCCTGCAACGCGACGATCCGGCCACGCAACGAATTGAAGTCATTGGTCAGCCAGGACATCAAGTCGGGTTGCTCGGCCGGCCCGTAGCCATAGGTGCCGTAGCCGGTGAGCGCGATCCGGTCGTCGCTCTCCAGTTCCTCGACCACGGTCACCAGATGGCCGGCCGCGTCCTTGACCGCGCGCATGGGCTGATGCGGCGTATTGGCCAACTCGGGCGTATTGTGGTTTTCCGGCTTCTGCTCGAGCAGGAAGTTCACGAACGTCTTGAGCCCGAACCGGTTCTTGAAGGCTGAGTTGGTGGAGGACATCTCCGTGCTGGCCTTCATGTAATCGAAGTATTCCTGCCAGGAACCGCCCGCGTAGGGATAGTCGACGAGCCAGGTGAGCTCAGTGGTGTATCCGATCTGGTTGTTGCCGTTGCCGGCCGATTCGCCGGTATGCGTCCAGAGTCCGCCGGGATGGCCGCTACGCCAGCGGGCCAGCCCGAGGGCAACCGCGACGCGCCCATGCCAGGACCCGCTGGAGTCATACGCACTGCTCTTGAGGGCGTTGACCTCGCTGTAGCAGTACCCCAGCCCGTAGAGACGGGACTGGATCGCCGAATCGGTCCAGTTCGTGTTGTAGGCCAGCCTCAGGAGTCCGGCGTCGGTACTGGGGTTGTAGCTGGAGCCCAGGTCCATGGTGCCCCACTGCTTCATAAAGCCGAACGTCGGGCCGGGGCTCAGCTCATAACTCGTGGAGCCGGTGCCGGTGCCCGCCTTGGTGGCCACGGTCATGGACATGGCGGCGATGAAGTCCGTGGGGACGGTGAACGAGAAGTTGTGGGTCTCAACAACCCCATCCTCGCCGAGTCCATCCCCAACCGCGTCGAACTTGACGCCGGCCACGCCCGTCGTGGGGTCGGTGCCGCTGACCGGATTGGCATAGGTGCCGGTGGTGGCCGCCGAGGCCAATGCCGCGGCCCAAGCCCCCGGCGGCAGGCCGAAGACCACGTGACTGAGAGCCTTCGTCTTCTTCGAACTGTCGCTCGTCAGGTCGATGGACAATGTCGAGGTGCCGTCACCGTTGTCCGAGACCGCCACCGCCGACGTGAAGCCCAGCTCATCGGTCATCGGGGTGAGGTCGGTGTTGCCGGGCAGGGAAGTCCAGATGTCGTAAAGATTGATGTCGGTGACCTTGTGGTGCCGCAACTCGCTGTCATCATTATGGGACGCGCTCAAGTCGAGAACCACGGCAATGTCCCGCGGGATGAGGACGGCGGTGGCCTTGGCCGACAGCGTGGTCGACGCCAACCCGAAGATGTTGGCGAAGTACAGGGGAGCCGGCTGGCTGGCCCGAACGCGGATCGCGTTGGGAAACACCTCGGTCTCCTCGAATACGTACCGGTCGGTGGCCGGGTTGATATAGGCCCGACCGAAGACCACGTCGTATTCGGGGTCCATGGTGACGTCCCGGTTGAGGACGCGGTTGCGGATGGCGAACTCCACCGCGGTGGTGCGTGCGTTGGCCTGCGCATCCCCGTTGGAGAAGTCGCCCAGTTCGGCGGCGGCGGCCAGAGCGGCGGCATCCACCGTGCGCTGCAACTCCGTACGACCGTGGTACATCATCCCGACGTCGACAGTCAGTGCGGCGAATCCGCACATGGTGGTGAGCCCCATCGCGACTTGAGCGGCCACCGCCCCTCGACGCCCCGGACGGCGCTTCGGCACACGCCGTCTCCCTTGCCGTGTGATCTGTTTTCGCTCCATTTTACCCTCCGCTTCTGGGAGTGGGTCCTGCCCCCGTGCGTCACGCCGGCGAGAGGCCGGTGCCACGCGGGTTTCACGACGCACTCTTGCCAGGATTCCCCGGACCCCCGGACGGTCGGTCTCCAACGCGAAATCGCGCCCCTGCGCCCGTTGGCCTGCACAAACCATCAGGTGTCCTGCCTGCCTCTACCTCCTGTCCCGGGCGACAGCCCCGGGCGCTACTGCATCGTTTCCGCCGCTTCCGCCGGCCCCCACGGGCCATGCAGCGACATCTGATGCGGCGGGCTGCGGAACTTCCGGAACTTGGGCGACGTTCGGGTCTCCAGGGCCCCGTCGTCGTCCGGCTCCTCCGTCATCGGCTGGCCCTCGACCATGCCCAGGCCGAAGAGCTCCCAATCGTTCGGATCACGCATGAACTGCCCCGGGACCGCCGCCACCTGGTCCGGCTGCATGCTGCTGACCAGCTCCGGCGTCACCAGGATCACCAACTCGGTGAGGTTCCGCTGATAGGCGACCGACGAAAACAGGGCCCCCAGCACGGGCACGTCGCCCAGGCCGGGCACCTTCCTCGACGACGCCCGGGCTTGCTCGCTCAGCAGGCCGGCCATCGCAATCGTCGTGCCGCTGGCCAGTTCGATCGTCGTTTCCGCCGTCCGTACCCGAAGCCCAGGCACCGTGGTCCCCGCGAAGGTGACCGCCGTTGAATAGTCGGGTTCACTCACCGTCGGCTGGACATGCAGACGGATCATCTGATTGCCCACCACCGTGGCCGTGAACTTGAGGATGATGCCATATTCCTGGAAGTCCACCGACGGCGTGGTCCCGATGCCCTGCGGCAAAGGATAGGGGTAGGAACCGCCGGCCTGGAACCAGGCATCCTGTCCGCTCAAGGCCACGAGATTCGGCTCGGCCAACACCCGCAGCAGGGTGTTCTCACGCAGGGCCTGGAAGAATAACTGCATCTGGACCCGCGGAAAGCCCACACTCAACGTCGGCGTCGCGGTCAGGGCCAGGCCTTCTCGGTCGGTGGCGAACAACACGCCCCCATCCTGGATGATGTTGCCCGTCGGTCCGCCACCGATGTTCACCGGGTTGATCTGATCGATCTGGTTGACAGCGAACATGTCGCGCACGTTGTCGCCGGCGATCCAGCCGTTGATCCCGAGTTGTCGGGCCGCCAGCTTGTTCACCTCGGCGACCGTGCAGCGCAGCAAAACCTGGTGCACCCCGGCCACCTTCAACTGGTTCTGTACTTTCGGCGAGAACACCTTGGCCAGCTCAACGATCCGACTCGCCATGTCCACGTCCGGGACCGTGCCGGTCAGCAGTACCGTATCCTTGAGCGCCCGAACCTCGACCGCGGCACTCGGCGCCAGGTTGCGGATCGCCGAGACCAGCTCAACCAGGTCCAGCTCGACCACGATCGGCATGATCACCTGTCCGCCGCTTTCGTCCCACAGAATCATTTGCGTGTAGCCCACGGCCTTGCTGGTCACGAGCACCTGCTGCGGCGAGAGCACGGCGACCTCGACCACACTGGGATCGGCCACCTGAGCGCGGGTCAGCGGCTCGCTGAGATCGACCACCGCGCTGCGTCCCGACGTCAGCACGATCTGCTGCTGGGCCGCGTCCATTCGCTGCACGGTGATGTTCATCGTGGACCCCACCGCCGCCTGTGCGGGCCCCGGTGTGACGATCGCGGTGGGAGAAGCGGCCGTCGGCGCCTCCCCCGGATCGTCAGCCCGGGCCTGCCCCGGCCAGACCAGTATCGTCGCCACCAGCACGGCACAAACGCCCGCCAGGCGGTCCCTCCCAGGTGCCGCCTGACCGAGGCTGATGTTCGTCCTTGAACGTCGCATGACTGAACCATCCGTGTACGCGATCATCCTGTTCTACTCCGTTGGCTCCCCCGAACTTGGGGGCTCCCAATGGGTATCCTCCCGGGACGTTCCGGCAGCGACTTCTGCCGGCGGGCCGGCAACTGCCTGCGGGGCCTTCCCCGCGCTGCCGCGACGTCCGGGGCCGTTTGTATTGTCTTCCAGGCGGCGTGCCCCCTTGTCGGACCCCTCGAACCAGACCTCCTGAACCTCGGCGCCGGCCATGACTTCAACACGCCAAGGCTCCGGAGCCGGCTCCGCCTGCTTGGGCGGCATCACCTGCGCCTGAAACCCGTCGCTAGCTTTATCGGTCTTGTCTTCGGTCATCTTTGGTTGCCGCCTCAATAAACGGCTGAGAAAGGATTCCTGGTCTTGAAGCCCCGTGGCCTCAGCCATGGCGGGTGCCGAACTGGGCGAGGAAAACAGATCTTTATCGGTCGTTTCCGCACTCGTGGCGAGCGTCGCGTCTCGCTGGTTACGCATCGCGAGCTTGATCGTCCCCTTGGTCGCGGCGAGGTGCAGCTTGGGCACGTCCTCCGGGCGGATCAGCAGAGTGACCGATTTGGTCACCGCGGCCGAAACCTCGCCCGTTGCGCCCAGATCCTGGCCGACGGCCAGCACCTCGATGTTGTCCAGAATGACCTTGCTCACCGTGGAGCGGCGGGCACCGGTCGCGTCGGTCTGCATCACCGCGACCACGTCGACCTTGCTGCCGGGCCGGATCCAGCCGGCCACCCCGGCAAACTCATCCACCTTCACCGCCACCGCCCGGTAACCATCGCGGATCCGAGTGGCCATCCCCGCCGGAGTCCCCTTGGGGGCCAGCAGCGTGGGCAGGACAGCCATGCCGCGCGGGATGGCCATCCCCGCGACCCGGCCGACGACCTCCTCCTTGCTGGTGAAAACCAGCTTGGGGGCCAGGCTCCTGGGTACGGAGGTCATCTCGATCATGCTCTCCTTGATCTCCAGCGTCGGGCCGATGTCCGTGTTCGCGCAGACCACCTGGACGGTGTCGCCCGTGCTCGCCCCCCGGGCCTTCTTCAAAACGTCCGTGAACAGCTTGATCGCCAACACGCCGACTGCCAGCCCCACGGCCAACGGAATGATTGCCCTGCTTCGCATGTCCTGCTCCTTGGGCCATGACCCGGACGCGATCGCGCAACCCGCGCGCCCGCCCGGGGGCCATTCAGCAGGGGGCGGACGGCAAGGACCGTCCGCGCCCCCTTCCAACGTTCCTGACCGCCGGCCCGGCGCCGTAACCCGCACCCGGTCTTGACCGGCAGGCCTTCACTGTCGTGTCGGGGAGACGGACGCCGTCTCCCCCAAAACGGAGCGATGCCACACCGCGCGGCATCGGTTACAGCGATCCTTCCTTGCGCATCGAGCACGAGGACCCGATCCGCTTCTCCGCAATGGTACCCCCGCTTTCCCCACTGTCCGCCGTCCCGTGCGTGTGCCACGATTTGAACAGGCTCGAGGGCAGAACGCCCAGCAGCGTCACGTCCTCATAGGGCACCTGCACCCGTACCCGGACCACGGGGTTCTCCAGGGTGGCGTGATCGATCACCACCATGTCGGACGAGATCTCCAGGCCCGTCGAAGCCAGAGCCTCTTGCAGGCGCGTGCGGATCTCGTCATCGGTCGTGCCCGGCAGGGTGGCCAGGCGTGCGGCCTCGCGGGCGCCGTTGGTCAGGCTCTGTTGCATCATGAAGATGTAACCGAACTCGATCATGCCCAGCATCATGGTCATCAGGAGCGGCGTGACGATCGCCATCTCCACCACCGCGGCCCCGCGTCGAGCGGTCCGCACCGGCGCGCGGCGGGCGCGCTTACTTCCTGTTCCCCTCGCTTCCATTTCCAACCTCCTCGCCTGCTGACCAGATCCGTGTCCGCAAAGTGCATCCTGAAACCTCACGGGGCACCGCTTGAGAACGGGTGCCACCGCGTTTCAGGACGCACGCTTATCCGACCAGCCAGTACTGCCCGAAGAAAACCAGCAACGTGCCGATGGTCAGCGGCACGCCGTAGGGCAGCAACTGGGACGTATCCCCGAAGCTCTTGGCCGACCCGAACTCGCTGAACACTGTGGATGTATTGGAGACCTTCTGAGTGATAGTGACCAGGTTGGCGTAGGCGTGCCAAAGCCGCCCGCTGGTCGTGATCATCACCACGGCGATCACCCCGCCGATCACCGCTCCCACGCAGAAGGAGAGGAAGGTCAGCCAGGGTCCCAGCCATACGCCGATGGCCATCATGAGCTTGACGTCCCCGGCCCCCATGCCATGCATGAGCCAGGGGACGATGAGCACGGCGAAGCCGACGGCCAGCCCGAGGGCTCCGGCCTGAAGGCCCGCCCAACCGAAAAAGTGCGCCTGGGCGACGAAACCGGCCGCGGCCAGGGCCGCGTTGAGCCAGTTCGGAACCCGACGCTCCTTGTAATCAATCCACGACGCCCACAATATCCCGGGAACCAGGACCGCACACGTCAAATACCAGAAAGACCCGTGCATGAATAACTCCGTCCCGCTCCCTTCCCGCCTCCGGCCTACGCCGCGCCGACCTTAGCACCGAGTACCGTGCGTGCGGCTCGCCTGACAGGCCGGTGGGCGCCCGCCCGCGGACGGACGGGCGCCCCCTTCGCCTGGTTTAAGCTTTTGCCGCACGCGAAGCCCGCGTCATCACGACGATCAGGTGCCGTCCGGCAGGCCACCCTCGACATTCGTGAAGATGTCGTTGACCTTGGTGCCCAGCAGGGTAATCCCCGCCAGGGCCACAATGATGATCAGAGCCAGCATGACCGCGTACTCCGTGGCAGTCGGGCCATCCTCGCTCTTCAGGAAACTCTTCGCTCGCTTGACCAATGCCTGCATGAAACTCTCCTTTCCAATGTCCGCCCCCTGCGGGGCATCACCACCGCCGGCATCGTTCCAACCGGCCGACGGCCTTACCTGGTTCCCCGACTAACATGCCGGGTGAGATGCTCGGTGAATCCCTCCGCCGAGATTCATTCCTTATGTCCGTGCCGGCCGGAGTCAACTCGGATGCCTGCCCCGCCCGACCGGCTATCCAATCGACGAGGCTGATTCAACCTTCGCCACCATGGCGACTTGCAGGTCGTTTCGTACCAGCCACAACCTCGTGATCGTCTCAACACGGGGCAAACATAAAAAACAAAACCCGCCTGGGGCAAATGGATCTTCAAAAAACCCCAAAGTTTTCAATAATTGCGGACTTTTCGGGAACATCAGTACTGTCCGGCAGGGTAATATCGGGCCGAAGAACGCCGCAGGAAGGAGAAAGCAGGAACCGGGAGTCAGGAGACAGGAGAGTAGGAGACAGGAGAGAAGGGATGGGGGGAGCGAGCAAAACCTGCTACCGGCTTACCTCTTCGCGATCCCTTCACGGCGGCACGCAAAGCGGTCGGGATGGGTTCCCTCGACGCGACGCTCTCGGGTACAGTGGTTGCCGTGCGAAAGTGACATCCACGGCTTGCGAGCGAAACGCACGCACCGGCTTGCCTCTTCGCGAAGCCGGCGTACCAGCAGTTGCTGCAAGGCGCCTTGCCGCATCCGCTGAGGTTTGGGAAACAGGATCACCAACGGATGGAAATATTACTGCTCAACGGTGATGACTGGACGCTCACCTGCTACTGGCCGCATTTCTGGCGGATGGGCCGGGCGGAGAACGCGGGCTTCGGGTCGGCCAGCCCACCGTTATCGGCCACAGTGCCGGGGGCCGTGCACACCGACCTGCTGGCGGCCGGGCTCATCCCGGATTGGCAGAACGGGCTCGAGGCCTTCAAGTCCGAGTGGGTCAGCAATCGCGAATGGAGCCTGCGACGGACCGTCACCGTGCCGACCGATTTTGAAGGCCGGATCACGCTCGAATGCGACGGGCTGGACTACTCGGGACACGTGCTGATCGACGGCCGTGTCACCGCGGACTTCGAAGGCACGCACCTGCGACACGGCTTCGATCTCACCGGCCTGGTGCGGCCCGGGCAGACGTTCGAGCTGGAGTTTCTGTTCCACGTGGCTCCGACGCTCGAAGGCCAGATCGGCTGGACGAGCCACACGCGCCAATTCAAACCGCGGTTCGGCTACTGCTGGGACTGGGTGCCGCGACTGGTGAACGTGGGCATCTGGCAGGATGTTCGGCTGGTCGCGCGGGGCGAATCACGCCTGGCCGCCTGCCGGGTGATCCCCCGACTGGATGAGGATTTGACCACGGGCCGCGTCCGGGTGGCCGGCCGGGTCGAGGGGGCCGCCGCGCACTTGTGCTTCGCCTTGACCGATCACGCCGGCCGGATCCTCGCGGCGGGGGAGCAGGAGGCACAGCCGGGCGGTTTCGAGCTAACCATCCAGGCCGACGGGGTCGCCGTCTGGTGGCCGGCCGGCTTGGGCGAGCAGCCGCTCTACACCCTGCGTGTCGAGTTGATCGGGCCGGACGGCAAGGTGAGCGACCGCATGGAACGTACCGTCGGCTTCAAGCAGGTGCGCTGGCTGGCCAACCCCGGCGCCCCCGCCGATGCCGAGCCGTTCCTCTGCGAGATCAACGGTTATCCGTTACCTCTGCGCGGCGTCAACTGGGTGCCGCTGTCGCCGTTCTACGGCACGGTGTCGGCCGCGCGTTATGAGACCTTCCTGCGGCTGTATCGTCATCTACACGTGAACCTGCTGCGGGTCTGGGGCGGCGGCATCCTGGAGACCCCGACGTTCTACGACCTGTGCGACCGGCTGGGCCTGCTCGTCTGGCAGGAGTTCCCGCTCAGCTCGTCGGGTATCGAGAACTGGCCGCCCGAGGACCCGGAGGTGATCGGGCAACTCGAGCGGCTCGCGGCCGAGTACATCGAGCGCCGCGCCCATCACGCGTGCCACCTGCTGTGGTGCGGCGGCAACGAGCTGCAGGGCGGGCTCGACGGCGGCAAGGTGGGCATCGGTCGGCCGGTGGACTGGTCGCACCCACTCATGCAGCGCTGGCGGCAACGGGTGGCCGAGCTGGACCCGGGCAAGCGGCTGCTGTGCACCTCGCCGACGGGGCCGCGCTTTACCGTGGAACCGGCGGCGGTGGGTCAGGGGCTGCATCACATGGTGCATGGGCCGTGGTCGAACTTGCCGCTGGCCGAGCGGTACGAGTTCTTCAACCGTGATGACGCGCTCTTCCGCTCGGAGGTCGGGGCACCCGGATGCTCGTCGCTGGCCGCCCTGGAGCGTCACCGCGGCGATCAGTCGCTCTGGCCGCCGAGCCGGGCCAACGTGCACTGGCTCAACCCCGGTGCCCTGTGGGCGCCCTGGGAGGATGTGACCCGCGAGTTCGGCCCGTTTCCGGACGATGCGGCCCAGTTGCCGCACGTGGTGCGGGCCTCGCGCTACCTGCAGGCCGAGTCTTACCGGTACGTCGCCGAGTCCGTCCGCCGCCGCTTCCCCGCGTGCAGCGGCCTGATCATCTGGATGGGCCACGACTGCGTGCACTGCACGGCCAATAACTCGCTGGTGCAGATCGACGGCTCGACCAAGCCGGCCTTCGACTGGCTCCGCAAGGCCTGGGCCCCGCGACACGTCTCCCTGCGACACGAACGCATCAGCTACCTGCCGGGCGAGATGTTTGAGGGCGAGGTCTGGTGCCATCTCGACCCACGCGCCGCGGCGATGTGTCCACGATGCGGATGCGAGCCTGCCGTGTGCCACTGCTCTGTGAGCAGTGCGCCCGCGAGCGCCGCCGCCCTGACAGGCCACGTATCCGCCCGCCTGCGCACGCTCACCGGCCAGACCATCAGTGAATGGCAGGCCGAGGTGACCGGAGTCGGCCCGAGCCTCTGCGTCGGCCGGGTTTCGTTCCAGGTGCCCGCCTGCCCGGAGGAACTGTTCCTGATCGAGATCGAATGGGACGACGACGGCCGCTGCGTGGACAACCGTTACCTGCTGAGTCAGCAGCACGACCATCCGCTGGCTCCGCTGGCGCAACTGCCCCCGGCCTCGGTATCGCGGCACCTCGACGCCCCGGGCCAGGCGGCAATCCGCAACGATGGCCCGTCGCCGGCCGTTGGCGTGCGTCTGATCCCCGCCCGGCCGGACCTCGTCCTGCTCGCCGATACCGGCTTCCTCATTCTCCTGCCCGGCGAGAAGAGGGTGATCGGCTACGAGATCATCGCGCTTGCGGATGCATCCGCCGCCAGCGCCCCGACCGCCAACGCGGACCTGCGCGTGGAATGGTTCAACGCCTGATCACCGTCCGGCGCATGGCGGCGATGCGATCAACGGCAGCCGTTCGTCGCTGGCGTATCGGTTCCGGGTTGCGTGTCGCCATTGCGCTCGCTTATCTGCGAATGATGCCAGCAAGTGGCACCGATCGGGCTCTGAGCGCATCGAGGCGTTCGCGATTGTGTCGCGGTGGGGACATGGTTATGGTGGCTGCACCACGATTTGGAAAACGAGAAGCGTTTGGGCTGCTCTTTCCGGCGCCCGAGCGGTAAGGACAGAACATGATCAACCCAATCGCAGCCACGGACAACCCAGGGCGGGTTAGAGACGTATCCCGGCGGCAGTTCTGTGCGGCGGCCGGCGCGGTCGGACTGGGTGCGGCCGGACTGGCGGCCCTGGCACGCACCGCGTCCGCCGCGGAGAAGGCATCGTCCGTCGAGGAGAAGAAGTCGCGGCCGCTGACCGTGATCGGATACAACATCTACGCCTGCAACGGCTGGCCGGACGACCGCCCGTTGGCCAGAAAAGCGGTCGCGGCGGGCCAGATGGCCAGACGCCTGGCGATGGAGCTGGCCCTCTACGATCCGGACATCATCAACTTCTCGGAATCACCCGACGAGGCCGTCGCCAAGGAGGTGGCCGGGCATCTCGGGATGCATCACGTTCGCTTCCCCAGCGGCGGCAATTGGCCGGGCACGCTGCTCAGCCGTTTCGAGATCATCGAATCCGAAAACGTGCCGCTTGGACACGAGCGTCCGAAGGACCTGTTCACCCGGCACTGGGGCCGCGGAACGCTCAAGCTGTCCGACGGAGCGCCCCTGATCGTGCATTCCGCTCACCTGTTTCCGACTGCTGATCCGGCCATCCGGCTGCGGGAGATCAAGGCGATGCTGGCGTCGATGAAGCAGGACCTCGACGCCGGCCGGTCGATGCTGCTGATGGGCGATCTGAACCACAGGCCCGGCACCGAGGAATACAAACTCTGGATGGGTGCCGGCTGGATCGACACCTTTGCCCAGGTCGGCCGGGGCGAAGGCCCGACCATCAAAGCCGACGAGCCGAAACACCGTATCGACTACGTGATGGCGAGGGGCCCGATCGCCGAACGGATCGTCGCCTCCAGGCCGTTGTTCGAAGGCGCCTTTCGCCTGAATCCCGCTGATCCCAACGGTTTCGCCTTGAGCGACCACCTGCCCCAGTTGGCGGTGTTCGGCAACAGAGAGTGAAGCCCATCGCTGCAATCAGCAACGCTGAGGGCTACTCTCCGCTCTCCCGCTGAGCACGCCGGATCAAATCGTCGGAGAGATAGAAGCCCAGCTCCGAGCGGAGTTCTTCCAGCAACGGGGCCACAGCGGGGATCAATCCACGTCGCCGGGATTCCACCAACACCCCCACGGTGCCCGTAACGCGCAGACCTCGCTGGATCGCGATCTGCCGCCCGGCCTTTTCGTCGATCAGGAGATCCGCCTCGAGCTCCTGCGCCAGCGTGATGGCCTCGGCCTCACCGGGCTGCAACTGCCTCTGCAAATCGCGGACATGGTCCATGTTCGCCGGAGCCCGCATGGTCGCACCAGGGATCTGGGCGATTTCGACGGGCTTGAATCGTCTGGACGGATGAGCCAACTCCTCCCGCACGGCCGGTGGAATCAGCACGACCTCAAATAGTTGCGAAAGCAGGTCCAGTTGCTGCAAATGCTCCAACGCTCGAATCGGCGAGGTGTCGCTGACGACCAGTCGCATCCTCACTTCCCCGCTTGCCGAAGCGTCCGCAAGTCGTGCTGCAGATCATCCTCGGTGTACTGGTAGAGGGGGATCTTCCTGTCGAGTAGAACCTCCTCGAACGCACCCGGAGACAATCCGGCCAATCGAGCGGCAAAAAAGAGCGTGAGTCGCCCAGTCTCAAACAGGCGACACGCCAATTCCAACACCGCTTCGCGCTCGGTGATGCCGGCTCGTTCAAGAACATCATCAGGAATGTGAAGCGTCATGGCTCATCCTCCCCACCGATTATACCCGTCCCGATTACCGTAGAACAGGCTCCGCCGCGGTGAATCATCCGAGGGGGTCCGCGACGCAAGCGGCGGACTGGTGCAAGGCTGCCAGCCTTGATGCGATTCGGTGGCCCTGCCTACCGGGGGCGGCGCTGCGCTTGCCCCCGGCTACGCTTGTACGAGGCCTTCGGCCTCAGTGCACGGGAACGAATCAGCCTTTTTCCGTCAGTACCGGGGCTTGGCAGGATCGACGTGCACGGACCAGGCGTCGACGCCGCCGGCCATGCTGCGGGCATCGCGGAAACCGCTTTCGCGCAGGAAGGCCGTCGCGTTCAGGCTGCGTTGGCCATGGTGGCAGTGGACGACCACCGGCCGATCGGCGTACTCCTGCAACCGGGGAAGAGCGGCGGCCAGCTCACCCATGGGGACCAGCCGGCTGCCCTCGATGTGGACGATGCCATGCTCCTCCGGCTGGCGTACGTCGAGGAGCAGGAAGTCCGCTCCCTCGTCCATCAATTTCTTGACCTCGTGTACCGAGATTTCCCAGGCTGGGTCCATGCGTCGTTGCTCCGTTTTGGGGGTACTCCCCGGCCGCACGGACGGGGGTGGCAAGGCCGAACGTCTGGGCAATCGTAGGGTTGCTCCGCGGGTTGAACCACCCGGCGTCCGTGCGAAGCCGCAAGCGGCGGACGAACGCGGTTCACGCCGCCAGGGGGGCCAGGGCGGTCGAGCAGGCGGCGGCCAATCCCGCGGCGAGCGTGGCCGGCGGGATCTGCGTGCGGACGTGGTCCATCAGGTCGCAGCCGGTGCACATGGCGCTGAGCACGGTGGTGTCGGAGATCGGTGAGCACTGGTCGCCGTAGACGCTGCCGCCCGTCACCGCGGAGAAGCAGAGCATCATGTAGAACTGCGGGTGCGACAGGTCGTGCGACTGGGCCACCGCCCAGGCCAGCGGCATGGCCAGCGGCAGGGACACCGCGAAGGTGCCCCAACTCGTGCCCGTCGAGAAGGCGATCACCATGGCCAGCAACTGCAGCATCAACGGCAGCAGCCAGTAGGGCACGCGTTCGCCCAGCAGCTCAACGAGGTACAGCCCCCCGCCGGCCTCCCGGCTGATACCGCCGATCGTCACGGCCAGCAGCAGGATCACCGAGCCCAGCACCACGCCCTTGAGGCCGTCGATGTACCCTTCCATCAGGTCCTTGAGCCGCATCCCGCCGGCCGCCGCCATGAGGATGGCCACCAGGATCGCCGCCCCGAAGGCCCAGGTGACCTTGGGGGTGCCCAGCAGCACGAAGGTGCCCACGGCCACGGCGATGAGCACGCCCAGCGGCACCGCGAAGTCGCGCGCGTGCGGCCGGTAGCCCGGTGCCACCCGGTCGCTCTCCAGTTCAGTCGAGCTGAGCGGCTCGGCACCGGGGGCATCGAGCTGCCCCGTGCCGCGGGCTCGCGCGATGGCCGCCCCCATCCGCGAGCCCAGATACGGCGCCCGGTCGATGCTCAGCAGCAACGTCGAGGCCACCGCGAACCAGGCGTAGAAACAGAGCGGGATGCTCGAAAAGAAGAACGCGATCCGCTTGCTCTCCGTGGCCAGCCAGGGCACGCCGGCCACGAAGATGAACGCCTGCACGTACAACGGCCAGGCGTTGAACGCCAGGATCAGGGCGATCGGCGAGGCGGTCGAGTCCACGATGTAGGACAGTTCCTCGTGGCTGACGCGCTCGCGGTCGGCCACCGGCCGGGCCGTCGTCGCCGTGAGCACCGTGCTGATCGATCCGCCCTGGAAGAACACCACGCCCAGCAGCCAGGCGACCAGCTTGGCCGACCGCGGTCCGCGGACGAACCGCCGCGTCATCAGCTCCGCGAAGGCCCGCGACGCACCCGTCCGCGACCAGATGCCCATCAGCCCGCCCAGCAACCAGAGGTACAAGACCAGCACCGTGGCCGCCTCCGTCGTCGCCAATCGCGGGATCAACATGGCGTCCGTCAGGTCGAACTGGCCCAGCAGAAACGCCCCGACCACCGCCCCGCCGAAGAGCGACGGCAACGGCTCACGCGTCATCCAGCACAGCCCGATGGCCACCACCGCCGGCAGCAACGACCAGTACTGCCAGTGCCGCCGGGCCACCAGGTGGCAGTAGATCCGCTGCGACTCCCCCGCGATCTCGACGTCTTCGTAGGCCAGCTCCTCCAGAACCTCGGGGCTCTCGCCGGCCGCGCTGAGCCGATGCACGCGGGCGGGGTTCAGGTTGGCGTCGGTCAGCAGCGGCAGCGTGTCGACGCCCCACGGTCGGCCGTCGTACAGAAAGCAGCGGCGGCCGGCCGCGTCCTCCTGCCAGTCCTCCGCCGCGATGTCCAGGCAGACCTTCTCCACCGTCCAGGTGGCGGGCACGTAGCGTCCCACCCAGAACGCGGCCAGCAGTCCACCGGCAAACAGCCACAGCGCCGGCTGTACCGCCATGCGCCGCAGGCTGGCCGCGGCACATCCCAGACCGTTCTGTCCTCGTGGAGTTGGTTCCAAGTCCGGCCCCTTATGCGCTCTCCGCCCACCCCACCCCGTCGGTTCCGCTCGACGACAGACCCCTATTGGACCTGCATCCCGCGCCCGCGCCAACCCCCTCGCGGCTTGCCCCTTCGCGGCGAAGCAGAACGATCCCCGTTGCACACCACCGCAGGGTCAGGGTAAGGTCATTCGCTATCGTAGGCGGGGAGCGGGTTACGCCCCAATCGGGAGAACACCATGAGCACATGGACGCGCGTCTGTTCGGCAATGATCGTGGCTGGGTTGGCGGTCCAGTACACCACGGCTTCAGCAGGAGCGGCCGACGCCTCCCCCGCCCTGGATGCCGCCCCGTTCGCCCAAGTCTGTACCTGGGACCCGCAGCGCATGGACGGCGTGCGCGCCAACCGGCTCGAGGCCATCGACGCCGACGACCTGTTCCTGGACATGCCGTTGTCGCCCGACGACTCGGGCGGCTACGTCGTGGCACACACCCCCGCTGCCCGGGTCGGCATCGGGCTCCGCTGGCTCGAGGCCCGCCCACTCGTCTCCGTCGGGCTCGAGCTGCAGGGCAACCGCCCGGCCGACGTCGGCGCCCGCCCGCGTGTCCAGTTCTGGCACGGCCACACCCTCTGGCAGGGCCAGTGGACCGAGCAGGAAGGCACCCTCGAAGAGACGCCCGCCGGCTGGACCTTTCGCCTCACCACGCCGGGCGGTCTGTTCTGGAAAGTGCGCTGGGTGCTCGCCGTCCCCGACGGCCTGCTCAAGGTCCGCGGTTTCTCCGCACAGACCGCTTCTCCCATGACCAGCACCCGGCTGCTGATCCAGCGCGACCCGCCCTGCGCCGGCGAGCAGGCCACCCTGGAGATCTACAACGGCACCCTGCCCGGCCGGCCGGACCCGCTCCGCCACGCGTGGGATACGGGCTCGCCGTTGTCGCTCGACGTTCGCCACGTTCGCCCCGAAGCGACCCGCCAAATCAAGGCCGACCAGACGCTCATCCGCTTCCGCCTCGGCGAGGCCGCATTCTCCGTCGCGCTCAACGACGTGCTCGAACGCGGGCCGGTGTACGTGGCACACGCGGGCCTCTTCGTCACGGTCGATCCGCCAGCCGTCACCGTCGAGCAGTATCGCGAGGCGATCCAACCCCGCCGGACCATCCTGGACGAAGTCCGCTCCTTGCCCGAGCAGACCCGCAAGCGGGCCATGACCACCACCCACTGCGACCCGCGCCTCGATGCCGGCCGGATGATGCTCTCGCTGGCCTGCGACAACGCCAAGTTCGTCACCGAGCACGACGGCACCATCCTGGCTTACGACGAGTTCACCGCCGATGCCCAAGGGAGGGCACCCACGTGTGTGATCGCACCGGCCTTCGGCAAGCGACAGGTGATCAGCTCCACGCAGGACTGGGGGGTGCTCGGACTCAACCGCGCCACCCACGTGGACCCTGCCGCCGCCCTGTCCCTGCGCATCGGCGATGATGCCTTCGCGGGCGGGCTAGGCCACCACGCCAACGGCGAGATCGTCATCCTCCTGGACGGGCGATACGCGCGTTTCGAGGCCCAGGTCGGCCTGCAGTGGCAGGGCGGCAACGCGCCCGGCAGCGTCGTGTTCCAGGTGCTGGTCGACGGCGAGAAGCGGTTCGACAGCGGGATCATGCGCGAGCGCGACCCCGCCAAGACCGTCAACGTCACCCTGAACGACGCGGGCCGCCTCACCCTCCGCCTCACCGACGCCGGCGACGGCATCGGCTACGACGCAGGCAATTGGGCCGACGCCCGCCTCGTGCCCGCGGAGGAAGCCGACGAACCCATCGAACTCGCCGACCTGTTCGGCCCGCCCCTGGCGTACACCCGCCACCTGCACGGCGACTGGCTGCCGGCCCCGGTCATCCGCACGCGTATCGACGACATCGAATACCGGCAGACCATCTTCGTGGCGCCCTTCGGCCGACCCGTGACCGACGATACGGTGCCCTGGTTGGCCGGCAAACCCCTGTGCGTGGTCGAGCTGGCCATGGAGAATCTCTCCGCGACCTCGCCGCTGCCGGCCGAGGCGGCCTGGTCGTTCTCACCGGGCGGCCAGGGCGGCCGGGAGATCGACCTCGTATCCGTCGGCAGCCGCGCGGTCGTCAGCCATGGCGACCGGCTGCTGGCCGTCTTCGAGCCCGTGCGCTCCGCCGCCGCCGTCGGCGTTGATACTTCCAAAAAGCACCTGGCGGTCTCCACCCAACTCGCACCCGGCCAGACCGCCCGCGGATTCCTCTACCTCCCCGCCTGGCCCATGACCACCGTGCAACAAGCCGAGTTGGCCGGCGGCGACCTGCTGCTCCTCCAGTTCGAGAAGTACTGGCACCGCGTTGTCAGCCGGGGCATGAAAATCGATCTGCCCGACCCCTGGCTCGCCAACGTCATCCGCGCCAACCTCGCCCACGTCCTGGTTGCCGCTCGCAACGAGCAGGACGGCCGGCTCGTCGCCCCCTGGATCGCCTCGGACCGCTACCTCGTCGCCATCGACAGCGAAGGCAACTCCGTCGTCCGCGGCATGATGTACTTCGGGCAATTCGACTTCGCTCGGCGTGCCCAGGAGTACTACTTCAGCCGCTACCGCCCCGAGGGGTTCATGACCACCGGGTACACGCTGATGGGCAACGGCTGGCATTTGTGGTCGCTGGGCGAATACGTCCGGCTGGCCGATGATCTCGACTGGTTCCGATCCGTCGCCGACCGGCCCGCGGGCCTGTGCCGCTGGGTGCTGGAGCAACTGGACAAGACCCGCCGTGTCGGCCCGGACGGCCGCGAGGTGCCCGAGCACGGCCTCATGCCCCCGGGTGTCCAGGCCGACTGGGACGCCTACGCCTATTACTTCTACGCCAACAGCTACTTCCACGCCGGTCTGGCCGCCACCGGGCAAGCCCTCAAGGCCATCGAGCATCCCGATGCCGACCGGACGCTCGCCGCCGCCGCCCAACTCCGCCAGGATGTTCGCCGTGCGTATCGCCACGCCCAGGCCCTCGCCCCGGTCGTCCCGTTGCGCGACGGCACCTGGGTACCCTACTACCCCGCCTCCGTGTACACGCCCGGGCCGATCGGCGACTTCTTCCCCGGCCAGGACGGCAACCGCAGTTGGTGCTACGACGTGGAACTCGGCTCCCACCACATGGCGACGCTCGGCACCATGGACGCCGACGAGCCGGACGTCGAGTGGATGCTCAACCACATGGAGGACGTGCACTTCCTCGCCGACGGCTGGGGCGGCTATCCCGCCGAACGCACCCGCGAGCAGTGGTTCGACCTGGGCGGGTTCGCCCGCGTCCAGCCCTACTACGCCCGCAACGCCGAGCTGCTCGCCCTGCGCGACGACGTGCGGCCGTTCATTCGCACCTACTTCAACACCCTCGCCTCGCTCATCGACGGCACCGCCCTGTCCATCTTCGAGCACTTCTCGAACTTCTGCTACAACAAGACGCACGAAACCGGGTACTTCCTGCACCAGTCGCGCACCCTGCTGCTGACCGAACGCGGGCGGGAGCTGTGGCTGGCCCCGTTCATGCCGTCGGCCTGGCTCGAGGATGGCAAGGTGACCCAGGTGGCCAACGCGCCGACTTTCTTCGGCCCGGTCGGCTATCGCATCGTCTCCCAGGTCGCCCGCGGGTACATCGAGGTGACCATCGATCCGCCCCGCCGGTCCGCGCCCGACGCCATCGTCCTGCGCGTGCGCCATCCCCAGGGCCAGCGCATCCAATCCGTCGAACTGGCCGGCCAACCGCACCCGACCTTCGACCCCGAGCGCGAAACCGTCACCCTGAAAGCCGCGGACGCCCCCTTCACCGTCCGCGTCAACTACTGACCGCCCTCGCGTTGCCCTGCATGAAGAGTAGGTAACGCAAAGACGCCAAGACGCGAAGAGAGCGGAACAAAAGAAGAGCATGAAGAAGAGTAAGAGTAAGACTAAGAAGAGGAGGAGGAGGAGGGCGGAAAACGATCCGCGCTAGGCCCGGCGTTTACGCCGGGTTGAGGGAGCGTGCCGATCGGCTGCGTGAGCCCGGTTGACCGGGGTTCTCGATGGGCGGCTTGAGCCATTGAGCCGAGAGGGTATGGCAGACTCTCGGCCGCCGACGACCCAACGCCAACGGCGTTGAAGAACACAGCCCAGGGTCGCGCAGCGCACCCTGGGTGATAAGACCAACCACGATCCGGCACACCCTGAAAGGGTTTCATATCCGGCCGCGGATGAATCCCCCAACCCGTAGGCCTTGCCGCCAAGCCGGCTCCGGCTCCCCGGCGGAAGGCGCATGTAACCCGTAACCGTTCACGATTCGAACCCCCAGGAGTAATCATTGAACAACGAGATAACTGAGGCAACAGAGTGGATCGGCCTGTCCTCTGTTACCTCCGTTTTCTCCGTGTTCAAAACCTGAGTGGTTGTCCCGGTGCAGGCTCAGAGTGGCAGGGTGCTTGGATCCGTGAACGGTCACCAATCCTTCCTAGACCACGATGCGCAGAGACTAATATGACCGCGCTGCTTCGTAGCGGCCGCCGCCTGTGGCGACCGTTGGGCGGCGAAAGGGCCTCAGGCGCCGGCCGCCACGGCTCGGCTGCCTTCGGCTCTGAGGCTCAGGCTCGAAGAGAGCTCGCCGAAGTCGGGGGGCGGCCGCTACCGGAAAGCGCCATCCAGCGCTGTCATACTCAACTGTTGCCATGTGTTGCAGATTCTTTGGAACGAGCCATATCTTCTTCCGTAGCAACCATTTATGTCGCATGTCAAGGCTCTTGATGCATTCAGAGGTCAGGTGTCGCGTTGGTTTGTGATCTCGGTCAGGTCTTCGGACCTTGACCGGGATCTGTCCGACAACATGCGCGCAAGCCACATTCAATACCCACTGTAACGGTCCAGCGATCGCGGCTCGCAACTTTCCCACTACCGGAATTCTCCCAGCTCTTGCTTTGCGCGGCTCATCTCGCTAAACTAGGGGGAATCCCACATCGGGATCCGTTTCGAGGAGAGAGAGGTTCGCGTCCGTTCGGTGTTTTAGAGTTTCAGGGCAAGGACAGGTTGCCGCCTGCCCTCGGACCGTGGCATTGACCGGCGTCCGCGTCGCATCGCGCTGCGTGCCTGCCCGGGAGAGGAGAGATTCACATGTGTCGGATGACGGGAGTGCTTGTATCAGCCGTCCTCGTGTGGGCAAGCGCATCGGCTTGGGCTTCCGATCCGTTTCAGCTCATCATCACCAATTCTCCAGCCGGTAGCGTTCCCCAACCGAATTGGGGCGGAGTGCTGCGCTACGAGGTTGCGGGCTCCGGTGGAGCGATTACGCCTTTAACGGGCATCCCCGCCGCACAGGTGAACGACCCGGCGGGTCTCGTGCTGCGCGATAACAATGAATTGCTGGTCGGCAATCGACATGGTAATGCTGCTCCCAGCAGTGTCTCGCGTTTCAATTTCGACGGCAACAGCTTTACGCCCAATGGGACCATCACCGGCAACTCGCTGTTCGGCGTACACGATCTGGCCATCAACCCGGTCAGCGGCGAGCTCTTCGCCGCCAACGTCCAGTCAGGCGCTTCGCGGTTCACGATCGACGGCTTGGGCAACGCCAGCCCAAACGGTGTGATCGGGAGCGGCACCAAACGCGGCGCGGCGGTAAACCCCGCAGGCGACCGCCTGTACCTGACCAGCGCATCCAACACCCTGGAAACTTTCGATCTGATTACGGGCACTTCCATGGGATCCCAGGTATTGCCAGGGACTTCCAGTCTGCATTCCACCGGATGGGGCCCGGATGGCGACCTGTACGTGGCCGACATCGCCGCCAACGGTGTCTTGCGCATAGCCTTTGATAGCAACGGCCTGCCCGTCGTCAAGAGTGTCATCACCGGCGCATCCCGACCGGTTGACGTCGCCTTCAGCCCGGATGGCCTGGAAATGTACGCCGTCGGCCACGAAACCGGACTGATTAACCGATTCGCCTATCAACCAGGAACCGATAGTTGGTCATTCACCAGTTCTTATGACACCGGCGTTCATCTGGGGGCGATTGTTACTTACACCCCCGAACCCGCCTCCGCGATGCTGTTGTTGGCCGGATACGGCTGGCTCGTGTCCCGCAGACGCAAGGCTTGCTGAGCGACCTGTAAACCCGCAGTTTATCTGCTCTCGCCGGTGCACGGTCTGGTGCGCGGCGTATCCCCAGGCCTTCGGCCTGGGCTGACAGAACGAGCCCTTCAGGCTCGAAAACACATCACCCAGATGGACGCAGCGTGGGCTGCGCCAGCAAGCCGAGAGGGAATCTCACGTGGAGGCAGGGCCTGCGCTGCGAACCGCAACGCGGTTCCAGAACACAGCCCGGGGTCGCGCAGCGCACCCCGGGAACCGTGCCCGCAACCGTGCCCCAACCCTGAAAGGGTTGCATGTGCCTCTCGCCGGGGTGCCGGGCTTCGGAGCCGGCTGGGTGGCATGGGCCTGTACTCAGGCCCGTGGCCTGCCCCGACCTACCACGGGTCGGAGTACCGACCCATGCCACCCGCCGTCAAGGGCCAACGGTCGCCTTGGCTTGCGTCGTGTTGCGGGTAACCGTTCACAAGGCGGGAGCGCAAACCGGGGGTCCGCCCGGAAGAGTGCGCAGGGCGGCGGGAGCTCCGACCCCAACGGGGTCGTTCAGACAGCCCAGGGCGAAAGCCCTGGGGACACGAGCGTCCCACGTGTGCGACGAGCCTGTAGGGCTCGTTCATGCCGCGCCGAAAGACAACGCCCGTGGCGTCAAGGCATTCAGGGTGCAGGAAAGGATTCTCGCACCAGCAACATGAACGGTCCCTTCAGGACCGACCCTGGCGGCGTGATCTGGTCCCCAGGCCTTCGGCCTGGGCTGACAGAACGAGCCCTTCAGGCTCGAAAGCACATCACCCAGATGGACGCGGATACATGTCGGCCCAGAGCGTTTCCAGCAGGGCGGGGTGGGCGGCGAGGAAGGATATTTCGCGGTGGCCGTCGCGGGCGAGGTCCAGGGGAAAGAGCGCGCGGCCGTCGAGTGAGCGGGCGACGACGCCGGTCTCGCGGGCGATCAGCCAGCCGGCGGCGATGTCCCAGAGGTGACATTCGGTGAGCAGTACGGCGTCGAACCCGCCGGCGGCCAGGTAGGCCAGGTGCAGGGCGGTCGAGCCGGTGTTGCGGAGTTTGTAGCGGTCGAACCAGCGGTGCACGGCGGGCGGCAACGTGTTGCGCTGGCCGGAGGGCGTGGCGATGACGGTCTCCATTCGCGGCGGCGGGTCGCCGGTCGGCAGGCGCGTCCGGCCCAGCCATGCACCGGCCCCGGCGGCGGCGGAGAAGGTCTCGTCGGTGGCCGGGTTGTGGATGATGCCCATGACCGGCACGCCGTCCTCCATCAGGGCGACCGACAGGCAGTAGAACGGCACCGCCCGGGCGTAGTTGCGCGTCCCGTCGATCGGATCGAT
>CAZEEJ010000016.1:29540-44906 GCA_964511155.1 uncultured Planctomycetales bacterium
GGCGGCATGTCGGCCGGGGTCGGCCTGGGTCTCCTCGGTAATGACCGCGTCGCGCGGGTGCCGCGCGGCGATGGCCTGCAACAGGGCGGCCTGCACCGCGTGGTCCGCGTCGGTCACGGGGGAATCATCCGCCTTGCGCGAGGTGACGGCCGTCCCGAACCGTTCCAGGGCGATCCGGCCGGCCTGCCGCACCCAGGGCAGCGACTGCCGACGCAAGGCATCGTAGTCCCGGGGCCCGCTCATGGTGCCGCGATCCGCTGAAACTCGGGCCGCAGGGCGGGGTAGAGCGAGCGATACCGCGGGTAGAGCCGGTCGTAGGCCAGGGCCGTGCGGCGCTGCGGCCGGAGGGTGCCGGCGATCTTGATGACCGCACCGCAGGCCTCGGGCACGCTGGCGTAGACCCCGGTGCCCACCGCCGCCAGCAGGGCCACGCCCAGGGCCCCGCCTTCCTGCGTGTTGATCGTGACCACCTTGGCCTGGTACATGTCCGCCTGCATCTGCCGCCAGAACGCGCTGGCCGCCCCGCCGCCGCTGGCCCGCACCTCGCGGATGGGCACGCCGCCCGCCCGCATCAGCTCGATCTGGTCGCGCATGCCGAAGGTGATGCCCTCGAGCACCGCCCGGATCAGGTGCGACCGATTGTGCCGCACCGTCAGCCCGACCCACGCCCCGCGGGCCTCGGGGTCGGCATACGGGCAGCGCTCGCCGGTCAGGTACGGCAGGAAGAGCAGGTCCTCGCTGCCCGGCGGGGCCTTGGCCGCCTCGGCGATCATCTTCGGGTAGAGCTTGCCCGGGTCGCCCTTGGCCTTGTAGGCCGCCCGAACCTCGTCGGTCAGCAGCGTGTTGCGCAGCCACTGCAGGCTGCCACCGGCCGACAACATGCAGCCGAACACGCACCACTTGCCCGGCACGGCGTGGCAGAAGGATTGCAGGTTGCCCGCGTCGTTGGGCACGGGCACGTCGCTATGGGCGAAGACCACGCCGCTGGTCCCCATGGTGGCGGAGACGATGCCCGCGCGCACGATGCCGTTGCCCACCGCGCCGGCCGGCTGATCGCCCGCCCCTCCGACGACCGGCGTGCCCGGCTTGAGCCCGGTCGCCTTGGCCGCCGCGGCACTCACCTGCCCGCTGACCTGCGTCGACTCGAAGACCGGCGGCAGCAGGTCCGACGCGATGCTCAGCCGGTCGAGCAGCCCCTGGTGCCAGCACCGGTTCCGCACGTCCAGCAGCAGCGTGCCCGAGGCATCGCTGACCTCGCTGGCGTATTCGCCGGTCAGGCACAGCCGGATGTAGTCCTTGGGCAGCAGCACCTTGTGCGTCCGGGCGTAGGCCCGCGGGTCGTGCTTGCGGACCCAGAGGATCTTCGGGGCGGTGAACCCGGTCAGGGCGACGTTGGAGACCATGCCGATCAGTGCAGCCCGGCCGCCGGCCAGCTCCTCGATCTTGGCGCACTCGCGGGCGGTCCGCTGGTCGTTCCACAGCAGGGCCCGACGGAGCGACTTGCCGGACCGGTCGACAAAGACGCTACCGTGCATCTGCCCGGACAGCCCGATGGCGGTGATCTGGTCCGGCTTCTTGCGGGCCTTGCGGCACACGGCGGCGATGCCCTTGACCGTCGCCTTCCACCAGTCGGTCGGTTCCTGCTCCGACCAGCCCGGCCGCGGGGCGTAGACCGGATACTCGACGCTGGCCGTCGCCAGCACCCGCCCTTCGCCGGTGCACAACAGCGTCTTGGTCGCCGATGTTCCGATGTCGATGCCGCACAGCAGTGCCATGCTCTGGACCCTCATTGAACCATCCCGGCTCGGCCCTCCCCCTGGCGCGGCAGTATACCACGGTCGACGGCCTGGGCGAAGATGGTCCCGCGAAGCCCATTCGCTGGACCCGTCAGAACACTTCATCAAATCGCAAGATCAGGATGTGAAGAATGAAGCTCAAGCCCTGTTCGAGATGCGCTCGGCACTCGGTCATTGTGGCCAGATCTGATAGGAATTCTGCAAGTCCCAGTTGCCCGCCACGGCAAGCTCGCCAGCGGCGACGCGATCCCACTCGGCCTCGGTCACGAGGGCCACGGAGCTTCGGAACGGGAAATCCGGTGACGGGCGCAACGCGACAACCGGAATGGTCAGCTTTGCCTGCCCAGGGCCACCGTTCGGGCCGGGGCACATGACCGCCCCGTATTGATTCACGGGGAAGCTATCGCTGATCTCAACGAGGCGAACCTCTTTCTTGCTCGGGTCGGGGAAGCACATCACGCGAACCGCGAATCCATGCTCCTCGGCATGCGACTTGGCGAGTACGAAACAGGCATCCTCGTAGCGCTTCGGTATTTGTTCCAAGTCCGGTGTCAGCGTAGGTCTCCCATCGCTCATACACAGCCAATAGTATTGTAACCCGAGTCGCGACGCGGTCAACGGGTCAGTGACCCCGGTGCGTGTCGGCTGCGTGACAGCTTGGGCGGGCGGCCCATCGCAACGCGATGGGTGGGGCTCAGGATGGTGCGGATGTGAGGAGGGGTTCCTGGTAAGGCAAGCTTTCCCACGCATTCGATCATCGCCAGCCCACCCTTGCTGCGCAAGGATGGGCCACCCGTCGGCGCCGGCTTGAGTGCGCGGCCAGTGAGAGGTATGAATAGCCGCCCATATGGATACCACGGTCCTGCTGGTGTTCGGCTTTGTCTACCTGGGCATGATCCTTGGCGGTATTCCGGGGCTGGCCCTGGACCGTACCGGGGTGGCCCTGCTGGGCGTCATCGTGCTGCTGGCGACGGGTCGGACCACGCCGGAGTCGGCCTGGGCGGCGGTGGACGTGGGGACCATGGCCCTGCTGCTGGGGCTGATGATCGTCTCCGCCCAGTTCCGGCTCGGCGGTTGCTACACCCGCATCACCCGCCGACTGGCCGACGCCGACGTCTCGCCTTCGACCCTGCTGGCCCTGCTCATCGGCATCACCGGCGTGCTGGCGGCCGTCCTGTGCAACGACATCGTCTGCCTGGCCATGGCCCCCGTGCTCGTCGAGTGCTGCGAACGCCGCAAGCTCGATCCCGTGCCCTTCCTGCTCGGGCTGGCCTGCGCGTCCAACGTCGGGTCGGCGGCCACGCTGATCGGCAACCCGCAGAACATCCTGATCGGGCAGAAGCTGCAACTCTCCTTCGCGGGCTACCTGCTCATGGCCGCCGTCCCATCGGCTCTGGGTCTGGCGGCGGTCTGGTGGGTCATCCGGTACCAAGTTCGCGGGCGATGGGAGAAGCCGGTTCCCCCGACTTCGGCTGAGGCCCCGCCTTTCAACGTGTGGCAGACGGGCAAAGGCGTGGTCGTGCTGGCCGCGCTGATCGCCGCCTTCCTGTTCACCACCTGGCCACGGGAGGTCTGTGCCCTGGCGGCCGGCGGTCTCCTGATGACCAGCCGCCGCCTCGCGTCGCGCCGCATCCTGGCCCTGATCGACTGGCAGCTCCTGGTGCTCTTCGTGGGCCTGTTCGTGGTGAATGACGTACTGGCCGCCTCGGGCACCCTGGCGGAGCTGTTCGGCGCCCTGCAGGCCGGCGGCCTGGACCTCAGCCGGCCGGCCCCCCTCTTCGTGGGCACAGCCGTCCTGTCCAACCTGGTGTCCAATGTCCCCGCCGTCATGCTCCTGCTGCCCATCGCCGGGCACCCGCTGGCCGGCCCGATCCTCGCTCTCTCCAGCACCCTGGCCGGCAACCTGATCATCGTCGGCAGCATCGCCAACATCATCGTCATCGATCAGGCCGCCCGCATGGGCGTCGCCATCACTTGGCGGGACCATGCCCGGGTCGGTGTGCCCGTGACCCTGGTCACCCTGGCCATCGCCGCCGGGTGGCTGCCCACCTCTCCCCTGGCCCACTGACCCTGCCCGCCGGGAGGGGGCAGGGACCCGCCGATTCTGCTCCCCCCTTGCGAAGCCGCAAGCGGCGGGTGGGGTGTTCGGGGGATTTGCTCAGCCGGGGGGTCCCTGGTATACTCCCCGGATTCTTGCCAGCGCGCCGGGGCACCTGTGCCCGGGCGGGCCGGTCGGCGGTGCGGGTTCAACCGGGCCGGGCCGGCGGCAAGGACGAGTAGAAGTGCGTGTCAGGACCCTGAAGTGTCGGCCCCCGTGGTCGAGGGGCACCGGCGAGACGCCAGTGCCACACCGGTTGACACCGGTCGATGCCGGTGCCGCAGGGTTTCCGGGACGCGCCTCAGTGAACATGGAACGCCAGGGAGTAGCGGCATGGTACGGATTCGGCTCAAGCGGACCGGTCGGGCGCATAAGCCTTCATACCGGGTGGCGGCGGTGGATGTGCGCAGCACCCGGGACGGCCGGGTGCTCGAAGAGCTGGGGCATTACAACCCCGCACACAAGAACCCCGAGATGCGCTGCCACCTGAAGAGCGAACGAATCGCCTACTGGCTGGGCGTGGGTGCCCAGCCCAGCGATACGGTGACCGACCTGCTCAAGCAGACGGGCATCAAGGCCCCAAGCCAGGCGTAAGGCAGAGGTCGTGCGGATTGACGTGCTGACGCTGTTCCCGGAGGCGGTGGCCCCTTTCCTCGCGGCAAGCATCATCGGACGGGCGCAGCGCAGCGGGTTGGTCAGCATCGTCTGCACGAACATCCGGGATTTCGCCACGGATCGGCATCGCAGTGTGGATGACCGCCCCTTCGGAGGCGGACCGGGCATGGTCATGATGTGCCCGCCGCTGTTCGACGCGGTCGAGAAGGTCGAGCGGGATGACCCCACGCCGGCCGAGCGGATCCTGCTCTCGCCCCAGGGCGAGCCGCTGACGCAGGAGATGGCCCGCGAGCTGGCGGGCGTGCCCCGGCTGCTGATGATCTGCGGGCACTACGAGGGCTTCGACGAGCGGATCCGACTGGGCCTGCGGCCGCGGGAGGTTTCGATCGGCGACTTCGTCCTCAGCGGAGGCGAGGCGGCCGCCCTCGTGCTCGTGGACGCGGTCGTGCGACTGCTGCCGGGGGCCCTGGGCGACGAGGAATCGGTCGAGCACGAGTCCTTCAGCGAGGGCCTGCTCGAGTATCCGCAGTACACCCAGCCGCGCGTGTTTCGCGACATGGCCGCCCCGGAGATCCTGCTCAGCGGCGATCACGCCCGCATCGAGCGATGGCGTCGGGAGCAGGCCCGGCAGCGGACGCAGGAACGCCGCCCGGATTTATGGGAGGCCTTCCGTCGGCGGACGGATGAGGCTGGGGGAGCTGAAGAAGTGAGAAGTGAGAAGTGAGAAGTGAGAAGTGAGAAACCCGTGCGCGGCACGGTGTTTTCTCGGTTCTCCGTTTCTGTGTGTTGCGGTAGGTGACCAGGTAAAACGGGCAGTATGAGCCGGCATCGGCGGTATCGTTACGATTCGTCGGCCGAGGAGCGACAGCCATGATGCATCCAATGATCCAGGCGGCGGAGCGGGCGGACCGTAACGAGAAGCCGCTGGAGTTCAAGATCGGGGATACCGTCAGCGTGCACGTGCGGATCATTGAGGGCAACAAGCAGCGGATCCAGCCGTACACGGGGGTGGTGATCGGCCGGCGCGGCAAAGGCATGGGCGAGACGTTCACCGTCCGGCGCATCGTCAACAACGAGGGCGTCGAGCGGATCTTCCCGCTGCATTCGCCCAAGATCGCGAAGGTCGAGCTGGTGCGGTCGGGCCATGTGCGCCGGGCGAAGCTCTACTACCTCCGCGACCGCGTGGGCAAGGCCCGCCGGGTCAAGGACAAGAAACGCACCACCAAGGCCGAGGCCGTCGCGGCCGAGTGATGCCGGCGTCGCGGAGTCTCCGCGATGGACGATCGCGCCAAGCTGGGTAAGGCCGGGGAAGACCAGGCGGAGCGGTTCCTCCGCCGGCTCGGCTATCGTACCGTCACCCGCAACTATCGCAGTGCCACGGGCGAGATCGACCTCGTCACGCTGGATGGTCACGTCATCGTGTTCGTCGAGGTGAAGACGCGCGTCGGCCGAGTGCACGCCGACCCTCAGGACGCGGTCACGCCCGCCAAGCAGCGGCACATCGCCCGCACCGCCCAGTGCTTTCTCCGCCAGACGGGGTCGCAGGGTCGGGCCTGCCGGTTCGACGTGGTGGCCATCACCGTGGATGAGCACCACGCCATGCACGTGGAGCACCTGCCCGGAGCGTTTACGGCGGACCCATGATTGGACGAAATGACCAATGACGAAGCCCCAATGACCAATCAAGCCCGAATGACGAATGACGAACGTCCCCAGCCGCAGCCGAAGTTCTGGCTTCGGGCTTGGTCATTGATTGGTCATTGGTCATTGAAGATTCGCCATTTTGTCCCACGAGTCGGGCGGGCAGCGAGTTACGTCCAAACGACTGTCGCGTGACTCGCCGAATGATCTGTGTCCATCTGTGTGATCTATGGGCAGGACACCGGAGGAAGAAGTGCCCACAGATCACACAGATGGACGCAGATGGAAAGCGGGAGGCGCCGTGCCGGTTGAACTCTTTGATACGCACTGCCATTTGACCTTCGCGGGCCTGGGCGAGCGGTGCGACCAGGTGGTCGCCGACGCACGGGCGGCGGGGGTGTCGCGGATGATGACTGTGGCCTGCACGCCGAGCGACTTTGAGCCCTCGCTGGCTCTGCATCGCCGGCACGAACGCCTTTGGGTTGCCGCGGGAATTCATCCGCATGAGGCCGCGAAGGTGACCGACGCCGATTTCCAGCGGTTGCAGCAACTGTGGCACGATGAGGCCGGCGTGGTCGCCGCCGGCGAGATGGGACTCGACTACCATTACGACTTCAGCCCGGCCGAGGTGCAGCAGACCGTGTTCCGCCGGCAACTGGACTTGGCCGCCGCGTCCGGGTTACCCATCGTCGTTCATTGCCGCGAGGCCCACGACGACGTGGTGCGTATCCTGCTCGACGCGGGCTACGCCGACCGGCCGGTGGTCTTTCACTGTTTTACCGGCAGCCCCGCCGAGGCCGCCCAGATCCGCGAGCACGGCTGGTGGACTTCCTTCACCGGCGTGGTCACCTTCCGCAAATCGGACGCCGTCCGTCAGGCCTGCATCGAGACGCCGCTCGACCGGCTCATGTTCGAGACTGACGCCCCGTACCTCTCTCCGGAACCCATCCGCCACCTGCGGCCCAACGAGCCTCGCCACCTCGAGCACACCATTCGCTTCGCCGCCGGCCTGCTCGGCACGACCTTCGAGGCCCTCGCCGCCGCTACCACCGCCAACGCCCTGCGTTTCTTCCGCCTTGCGGGCAAATGACCCACTGACGTGCTCTGATCCTCACTGCCTGCGAGTGGTTGCCCCCTGTGTCGGCGGCAGCTTGGACTGTAGTATCCGCCGGAAGCGTTGGAAGCTTGGAAGCAACGTCGTATCAAGTGTTTTCGGGTTCAGTTTGCCGAGTACGACAAACGAACGCTTGCCCTTGGCATACGCGTTCTTGCAGTCTTGTGTGGCCCGGGCCAGCGCATCCTGAATGTCGTTGCGGCCACGTGATTCCATGTCGGTCAGAGCGGGCAGGACCGATTCCTGCAAGTCGCTCCCGTAGTGCTCGCGAAGCGTCGGGCGGTCAGCAACGATCCAGGTCTCCATGCAGGTGGTCATCAGCAGTACCTGATCGTCGCCCGCTCCTGGCGGTTGGGTCCAGTTGTCGCGGCTCGCCAGGTGGGCCCAAGTCTTCTCGACATCAGCGATGGGGTCCTCACTGTCGAGCAGCATAGCCACGTAGGTACCCGGGCTGGTACTGCCATGTGCCGTCTTGAAGTCGCTATAGACCGCTGAACGCCCCCCGCACGCGACCAGTCTGGGCATTCGGCCGGAGAATCCGCATCGCTCCAAGAGACGCCGAAAGGCTTCGCGGCAACGGGTGTGCAGTTCCTTCGAATCGCCGCCGCCTTCGATGTAGATGAAGGCGTTCACCAGCGCGTTCCCCCGATCTGCCCGCGCGTCCAGAGCTGGCCCAGCCGGTACTGCTCCAGCCATACCGCCAGTTCGCCGGCGTCGAGGCGCTTGGCCTGCGTCTGCCCGTCGTGCTTTTCAACGATCACCACGGATTCCGGGCACTCGGTCATTGCGTCCACGAGTATGTCCGAGTGCGTCGTTACCACGAGCTGCGTACGCTGCGACGCCGCGACCATCAAATCCGCCAGCTTGGGCAGCATGTCGGGATGCAGGCCGAGTTCCGGCTCCTCGATGCAGATGAGCGGCGGCGGCTTGGGATCGCACAAGATGGCCAGCAAGCACAGGTAGCGCAGCGTCCCGTCCGACAACCGACTTGCCGGGATGGTGAAGTCGCCCTCGGTCAGCACGACCTGGACCGTCCCTCCGTCGATACGCACGTCAAAATCATCGAGTCCGCTATACAGGTCCCGAAGCTGTTCGATGATCTGGTTCTTGACCCGCGGTACGCCACGCAGGCGGTTGAGAAAAAGGCCGAGATTGGAGAAGTTCTCATCGAGCACGTCATTGGGCAGGTCCGCCTGCTGGGGGTTACGAAACACGGACGATCGCCCGAACGACCATTCGCAATACAGCCGAACGCGCCCGTACGTCTCGGCCAGGTGCGTGATCTCGGGGTACCGGTCGGGCTCCTTCAGTTGCGACAGGATGGACTCGTCATGGGCGGCCCACTCATGCTGCAATTGACGCCCCCCGTCCTCGCCCCGAGCTTTCACCACGGGGTGACCGCGCTGGAACTTGTAGTAAAAAAGGGCTTCCTGGTAGCCGGGATACGGCTTGGCATTCTCGATACGCTCATCCAGCAACTCGAACCGGGAGGCCCTTTCTCCGAATTCGATCACATGCCGCAGGTTCTGCTGACCGCCCGGATTGTCAATGACGGCATCCAGAACCGCATGGCCGGAGGACGACCCCTTCCATAACCATTCGGTAACGCCCCCTCCGCCCGGACCCCGTATGGGCCTGGTGAGCTTCGTCACTGCCGATCGCAACAGCCCCACCGCCTCGATGAGGTTCGACTTGCCGGACCCATTCGGCCCAATCAGCACGTTCAGCGGCCGTAACTCCAGAGGGGCCGAGTCCGGTCCGAACGACAGGAGACCACGCAAGGTGAGCTCATGGATCAACATAATGCTCCAGTATACCCGGTTGCTGTGAACCTGGCATACCACCTCGAAGCCGCCCTATTCCCGTTCGAACGGCTGGCCCAGGGCGGTGGGGGAGCGGGCGTGGCCGAGAAGGCCGGCCAGGACGACCAGGCTCAACAGGTACGGGGCCATCTGCAGGACCGGGGCGGAGGGCAGCCAACTGACGGGTGAAACCTCGAAGTGGTTGGCCACGGCGTAGACGTAACCGAAGAGCATGCCGCCGGCCAGGAGGCCCACCGGTCGCCAGCGCCCGAAGATGACCATGGCCAGAGCGAGGAACCCGCGGCCGGCGGTCATGTGCGGGCTGAACTGCGTGTTGAACATCGTGGAGAGGTAAGCACCCGCCAGACCCGCCAGCAGTCCGCCGAAGAGCACACAGCCCGCCCGGCGGAGATTGACGTGGATGCCGGCCGCGTCCGCCGCAACCGGGTATTCGCCCAGCGCCACCAGCTCGACGCCGAACCGGCTGAAACGCAGCATCAACTCGACGGCCAGGATGAGCACCAGCGTGGCATGGAAAAGCCCGAACTGGTCGAGGGCCGCGATGGGCAGGAAACCGGGCTCGAGGGGCGTGAAGAACGCCGCCGACCGTTCGGCCAGACCGTGTTCCAGGCACAGGGTAAAGCCGACCCCCGTCGCCCCGACCGCCAGAAGGTTGATAGCGGTACCAGCCACGACCTGATCGGCACCAAAGCCCAGGGTGACCACGGCGAACAGGCCGGCCAGCAGCACCCCCGCCCCCCCCCCCCCCAGCAGGCCCATCCCCGGCGAGCCCGTAGCCACGGTGGCCGCCCACCCCGCCAGGGCGCCGGGCAACATGAGCCCCTCGATGCCGATGTTGATCACCCCCGCCCGCTGCACCACCAGTTCGCCCACGCCCGCCAGCCAGAGCGGCACGCCGCTGCGAAGCGCATCCTGCGTCATCAAGTCCAGCGACAAGCTCATCGCCACCTCACCCAGCGCCGCACGCGACCGCCGCTGAACACCAGCACGGTCAGCACCAGAACCCCCTTGATGACCTGCGACAGGTCGGCGGGCACACCCAGTTCCGCCTGCCGCTCCAGGTGCGAGGCCCCCACGTCCAACAGGCCGATGGCCACCGCCGCCAGCACGATCCCCAGCGGGTTCAACCGGCCCAGCAGGGCCACCGCGATGCCCACGTATCCAAAACCCTCCGACGCCTGGATGTTGAGCAGATGGTACACACCCGCCACCTGAATGCCGCCGGCCAGCCCGCCCAGCGCCCCCGACAGACACATCACGCGAAAGGTCACCCGCTTGACGTGGATGCCGGCCCACTCGGCCGCCACCGGGTTGAGCCCCGACACGCGCAGAGCGAAGCCCGCCCGACTGTAGCTCAACAGCACCCACGTCCCAACCGCCGCCGCCACCGCCAGCAAAAACCCCCAGTGCAGGTCCGTGCGCGGCATAAGGGCCCCGAGGTACGCCTGCGGGGCGATCGGATCGGACTGCGCGGCCGAGGGATCCGATCCGCGCAGCGGCCCCTGGGTGAGATACTTGACCAGCCCGGCGGCCACGAAGTTGAGCAGGATGGTGCTGAGCACGAGGGGCACACGCCGCCGCTGCTCGAGCACCACGGCGGGGATGGCGAAGAGCAGTCCGCCCAGCGTCGCGGCCAGCAGCATAACCGGCACGAGGAGCGGCGCAGGCCAAGCGGTACAGGTCACGCCGATCGTCGTGCAGGCGATCGCTCCGCACAGGTATTGGCCCTCGACGCCGATGTTCCATGCCTGCGCCCGGAAGGCCACCGCCACCGCCAAACCGCACAGCATGAGCGGACACGACCGGCCCAGGGCGTCCGCCACACGGTAGCCTTGCGGGTCCAGTGCCCCCTCGACCAGCGTGCGAATGATCAGCCACGGCGGCTTGCCGATCAGGGCCAACAGCAGCGCGACCAGCACCGTGGCCACCGCCGCGGCAATCACCGCCTGGGCGATGCCGACACCCACCCCGGCCATGCGCGTCCTCAGCGTCATGCGTGGCCGCCCTCCAGCATCAGCCGCCCGATCTCCGCCCGACCGCAGGCCGGCCAGTCTGTCGGCAGGCACCGGCCGCCAGCCATGACCACCACCCGGTCGGCCAGGGCCAGCAACTCGTCCAGATCGCTGTGGATCAGCAGCACGCCCGCTCCCGCCCGCCGCTGTTCGAGCAGTTGCCCGAACACGAACCGCGTGGCCGACACGTCCAGCCCACGGGCCGGGTTCTGAGCTACGACCAGCCGCGGGCGGCCGCCCAGCTCGCGGGCCAGAACTACCTTTTGCTGGTTCCCCCCCGAGAGGGACCGGGCCTCCGCCAGCGGGGCCGGCGGACGCACGTCAAACCGCGCCAGCCGCTCCGTGGCGTGCCGCTGCACCGCGCCCCAGTGCAGCCAGCCATACCGGCCGAACGCCTCGGAGCCGTAGGCTTTGAGGATGAGGTTCTCGCGCAATGTCATCGCCGGCACCAGCGCCTGCCGCAGCCGGTCCTCGGCGATATGCGCCAGCCCCGCCGCCGTCCGGGCCCGCACGCTCCACCCCGTCACCTCACGCCCGTCCAGCCACACGCCGCCGCGCAACGGGGCCAGCACGCCCACGATCACCGCGGCCAGCACATCCTGGCCATTGCCTTCGACACCGGCCACCCCGACGATCTCACCCGGTCGCACCGTCAGATCCACGCCGGCCAACCGGCGGTGGCTGCCCGGATCCCGAGCCTCCACGCCCCGCAATTCGAGCACCGCCGGGCCGTCACCCGCATCGCCCTCGCGATTCAACAGTTCCGGCACCGCCTCGCCGACCATGTGCTCGGCCATCTGCGCAGTGCTCAGGTCGGCCGCCGGCCCACGGTACACGCACCGGCCCCGCCGCAGGATCGTCAGATCGTCGCAGATCCGCCGCACCTCCTGCAGCTTGTGACTGATGAACGCGATGGCCAGCCCCTGCCCACGAAGACGATCCATCGCCTCGAACAGGCGATCCGTCTCCTGCGGCGTGAGCACGGCCGTCGGCTCGTCCAGGATCAACACCCGCCCCGCGTCGCACAGGGCCCGCACAATCTCCACCCGCTGCTGCTCGCCCACGCTCAACGACTCGACCCGGGCCGACGGATCCACCGTCAAACCGATGCGCTCGCTCAGCATGCGCAGTCGGCCGGCCACCACGCGCCGCGAAACGTACTGCCCGTACTCCCGCCGACCGAGAATGCAGTTCTCCGCCACCGTCAGGGCCGGCACCAGGCAGAAATGCTGATGCACCATGCTGATGCCCGCTTGCCGGGCGTGCTGCGGCGAGGTCAGGTGCAGCACCCGGCCGTCGAGACGGATCTCGCCCGCGTCCGGCCGACACATCCCCGCCGCCACGCGCATCAGCGTCGTCTTCCCCGCCCCGTTCTCCCCCAGCACGCCGTGCACCCGCCCCGGCGCCAGTTCAAGCCCCACCCCCGCCAGAGCGGCCACACCGTCGAATGATTTCGTGATGTTGGTGAGTGCAAGCATGGAGGACAATCGAAAGTCTTCGGGACCAAGGCGGTCGCACCGCAACGAGCCGCGGGCTTCAGCCCGCGCGGCGCTTGCTCGTAGGCCAACCGTCCATCCCGGTCGGAGAACCGCGCGGGCTAAAGCCCGCGGCTCTTTAGCGCAGCCCGCGGCTTGCTGATTCGAAAGCGGTCAGTTTCAGCGATACGGGTCCACCGCACCGGCCATGATCTCCTGCCGCGCCTGCTCGATCGCCTGCCGACAGGCCGCCGCGGCCGCCTCGCCCACCAGCTCGCCCAGCCGCGGGTTGAGCACGCATTCGATCACCCCGCTGGCCAGGGTCTCGGAATCAACCCTCGGCCGGTAGGTACCGTCGCGGACCTCGCGGGCGACCCGCACGAACGCCCGGTCCACGTGAATCACCGCCGACGCCAGCACCTTGGACGTCGCCCTGCTCGCATTCTGATCGCGGTTGGCCCCGAACACGAAGACGCGGCTGGCGTGCTCCTGAACCGCCTCGAAGATCCCGCGGCTGGCGGCGTCGGCGTTCTGGAAGAGCACGTCGATCGGCCGCGGGTCCGCCGCCCGCAGCAGCGCCTGGGCCTTCACCTTGGCCGCCGCCGAGTCCTCCCACGGCCGGTTCCCCTCAATATACACCGCCGGCCGCACCACCCCGTCGGGCTTGCCCCGCAGGAAGCCGGCCCGGAAACCCCGGTAGCACAGCTCGACCGGCGGAACCTGCTGGGCCGCGAGAAAACCCACGTGTCCCGTCTCCGTCACCCGGGCGGCCAACACGCCGCACAGGTGCGCCGCCTCCCCCAACTGGTACACCAGGCTGCCGAACCGCGGGTCCGGCTGGTCATACCCGCTGATCACGAACATTGTGCCGGGAAACTCGCCCGCCACCTCCTTGACCACCTGGTGGAACTCGTACCCATGGCAGAGGACCAGGCGATAGCCGTCCCGCCCGTAGTCGCGCAGCACCGCCCGGCGACGCGAGGCCTCGACGTTCTCGACGAAGCTCACCGGCTCCGACAGGCCCAACTCCGCCGCAATCCACTCCGCACCCTCCTTGGCGCTGTAGTTCCAGCCCTGATCCGCCGTCGAGCCCGGCACCACCACCGCCACGCGGAACACCCCATCCCCACCCTTGTGCGGCACCCCGTCCCGCTCCCCGCAACCGGCCACCAGCAACGCCGCCGCGCTCAGCGCTAATCCAACCCTGACGAAACCGTACCGCATCCGCAAACCCTCATCGTCTTTTCCCAATCTGTGTCTATCTGTACTACAAAGGTCACGATTCTTCTCCGGCCGCGAAGATTCTCCGCGACCCAGAGGAGTCACCACAGAGACACGGAGCACACGGAGAAGAGAGGAACCGGGCTTCTCTCCGTGTCCTCAGTGCCTCCGTGGTGCTCTCTCCAACGCGATCCGGGCGGCCCGCCTCTTATCGGCGTTCATCGGCGTCCATCGGCGGTTCCACACTCCTTGGGTTGTGGGCGGAGCCCACAACCAAAATGGAATCTCACGCAGAGGCGCAGGGATCGCAGAGAGAAGCATTGCTGAGTTTCTCTGCGTCTCTGCGTCTCTGCGCCTCTGCGCCTCTGCGTGAGCTGTTTTCTTCTCATGACAGCAAGAAACCCACGGTTAGCATTGCAGATGGACACAGATGCTGAGGCCCGCGCGTTCATCGCCGGACCGGGTTGCCCAGGAGGTGCAGGACTTCCCCGCGGGTGCGGGCATCCGACTTGCACCGCCCGCGCATCGCCGACGTCACCATGATGCTGCCGGGCTTCTTGACCCCGCGGCAGGTCATGCACGAGTGCGTGGCCTCCATGATCACCGCAACGCCCTTGGCCGCCAGCCGCTCCATGAGGATATCCGCGATCTGGGTGGTGAGCCGCTCCTGGACCTGCGGTCGCCGGGCGAAAGCATCCACCACGCGAGCCAGCTTCGAGATCCCCGCGATCCGCCCGTCCGGCAGATAGCCGACGTGGGCCACGCCCTCGAACGGCAGCAGGTGATGCTCGCACATCGAGTGGAACGGGATGTCCCGAAGCACCACCAGTTCGTCGTAATCTTCGGTGAAGGCCGTCTGGAGGTGCGAGGCCGGGTCCTGCCGCAGGCCTTCGAACACCTCGGCATACATGCGGGCCACACGCGTCGGCGTCGCCTGCAGCCCCTCGCGGTCCGGGTCCTCGCCCACAGCCGACAGAATCTCCCGTACCGCCGCCGCGATTCGCTCCAGATCCACCCCGTTGGAAGCACCCGACTCGGCAGACGTCATGCTGAAGCCTCCTCGCTGCACGGGACCAAACGAACTCGTTCGTGTCCCGGACCGAACGAACTTGTTCGTGTTCGGTCTGTGGGGGCATTATAGACCGCCCCGACCTGATCGAGTAGGAGCCCTGCTTCCCGCCGCTTGCGGCTTCGCAGGAGCAGCGAAAAAGTGGGAAGAAGCGAGGTTACGCTGTCCTGCGAAGCCGCAAGCGGCGGATACGCCCGATCAACGGCGCTCACGGCGCCGGTTGCGTTCCGACGAGCCGGTCCATGACTTGGTCGAGGATGCTCGCTTCCGTCTGGCGGTCGCGGCCGGCGGGCACCCACTCTTCGCGAACGCTGGCCGACGAAGCCCCGTGCCGGTCAATGGGTGTGTCCGTCGGGCGATCATCGCCCGTCTCCCGGGCGAAAGCCGCCCGCTCAGCGGTGTCCAACCGTTCAACCCGAACCTGGCACTGCAGGACCACATCCGGACCCGCCTGGCTGAGCCACAACGTGCCCATCAGCCGGTGCCGGTTGGGCGAGCCGAG
>CAZEEJ010000017.1:0-1865 GCA_964511155.1 uncultured Planctomycetales bacterium
GGGTGCGCTGCGCGACCCCGGGCTGTGATCTGGAACCGCGTTGCGGTTCGGAGCATCAACGCCTACCACCAGCCACGGAACTCGGCAATGCGGACAACTGGAGTAGGTGGCCTCCCAGCCTCCCGACCCTCGCCCCCCCGTTCGCACCCGGGGACTTGCGTCCTCGGCTCGCTCGTGCATCCCCGCGCGGGCGCTTGGGGCTCGTTGGCGGCAACTCGTTGTGGGGCAGACGCCCGCCTTGCTGGTGTCAGGGCTCGTGGTCGCGATGAGCCGGTTCGTAGGCTTGCCGCCACGGGGGCATGTGTTCAAGGGTGATATCCGCCCAGAGGCCCAGCGCCTGCTTGCGGGCTCGCTTCTCCAAGTCCACAAATCGTACCTCCCAGACGTGGTCGAACCGCCGGTCCGCGTAGCCGAAGCCGTTGCGGATCAACTCCTCGTTGAGCAGGGTCTCGCCATCGGGCAGTTCCACATAAGCCAACAGCCGCCGGTGACGGTCACGGGTCTCGTACGGGGGCAGGAGGATGCGCACCGGGCGGCCCTCGACCAGCGAGCGGGTAAAGGCGGCGGCCTCGTGGCTGAAGTGCATGGCGGGCTGGTCGCCGCGGGCGGTTTCGGGGGCATCGACGCCCATGAGACGCACGCGGGTGGTGGTTGAACGGCCGTCGGGGAAGCCGAGGTCCAGGGTATCGCCGTCCACCGCGCGGATGCAGGTGAAGACGCGGTTGTGGTAGCGGTCGTGGTCCGAGCCGATGGGGGTCCGGGCGCGCGCCCAGACTACCAGCCCGACGGCGAGGATCATCCCGGCGGTGAGGATGGGTCGGCGGCGCCACAGGCCGGGCCACAGATCGCGGCGTCGTATCCGTGCCGAGCTGGATGCGGCCAAGCGCACAGGAAGCTCACAGGTTCTCGCGGTACCAGTCGATGGCCCGGCGGAGGCCTTCGTCGAACATGAGCAGGGGCTCATAGCCGAGGACCTCTCGGGCCAGGGTAATGTCGGCCAGCGAATGCTTGACATCGCCCGGGCGCTCGTCGACGTAGCGCGGCGGGACTTCCTTGCCGAGCAACTGGTTGATGAGCCGGATGATCTGGTTCACGCTGACCCGCTCGCCGCAGGCGATGTTGATGACTTGGCCGTCGGCCCGGGGGGCTTTTGCGGCGAGCATATTGGCGTGGACGACGTTGTCGATGTGGGTGAAATCGCGGGTCTGCTCGCCGTCGCCGAAGATGGTGGGCGACTCGCCCCTCAGGATGGCGGAGACGAACGCGGGGATGGCGGCGGCATACTGGCTACTCGGATCCTGTCGGGGGCCGAAGACGTTGAAGTAGCGGAGGGAAAGCGTCTCGAGGCCGTAACAGGCCCGGAAAGCTTGCAGATAGGCCTCCCCCGCGAGCTTGGCGACGGCGTAAGGGCTCAGTGGCGCGGGGCAGGCGGTCTCGCGCTTGGGCAGGGTGGGCAGATCGCCGTAGGCGCTGCTGCTGGCGGCGAAGATGACGCGGCGGCAGCCGGCGTCGCGGGCGGCGATCAGCACGTTGAACGTCCCGGTGACGTTGGCTTCGTGCGAGGTGTGCGGATCGGCGACGGATTTGGGTACCGGGGGGACGGCGGCCTGGTGATAGACGGCCTCGACGCCCTGGCAGGCGCGGCCGCAGTCTTCGGGTCGGCGGATGTCACCCTCGATGATCTCGACGTCCGCGGCGAAGGGCGCGAGATTTTGCCGCTTGCCGGAATAGAAGTTATCCAGCACGCGGACGGCCTGCCCGTCGCGGACGAGCCGTTCGACAATGTGCGAGCCGATGAAACCGGCGCCGCCGGTGACCAGGTACTTCGCCATGCAGATTCTCCCAGACTCAAGCGCCCCAGCCGC
>CAZEEJ010000017.1:1965-44211 GCA_964511155.1 uncultured Planctomycetales bacterium
CGGCCGCCACGGGGGGCGGCCGCTACTGTGTGCCACCGCTCTGTGAGCAGTGCGGTGTGGCACCGGCGTCCCGCCGGTCCCCGGCCGCCACGGGGGGCGGCCGCTACTGTGTGCCACCGCTCTGTGAGCAGTGCGGCCGCGTGCAAACGTCCCACACGCTCCGCTCCCTCACGGTCGCGGCTCTGCCGAATGGTCGCGGCGCCGATCACAGTTGCGGGTCGGCCACGTATTGCGGGGCCTTGCCGGCCAGCACCGCGATGACATCATCCACGACATCGTTCATGGCCGCCAGTCCTTCGCGCGAACGCGAGGCGACGTGCGGCGTGAGGACACAGTTCGGGGCGGCCAACAGCGGATGGTCCGGCGGCGGGGGCTCCGGATCGAAAACATCGATAGCCGCTCCGGCCAGCCGGCGCTCCTTGAGGGCCTCGGCCAACGGGGCGGCCTGTACCACCGGGCCGCGCGAGGTGTTCACCAGGTATGCGCCGGGCTTGAACCGGCGCAGCGCGGCCGCATCCACCATTCCACGCGTCAGCTCGGTCAAGGGCACGTGCAGCGAGACCACGTCCGCCTCGGCATAGACCACCTCCGCGGAGTCCCGGGACTCCGCGGCGAACGGCAGGTAGCCGATCTCTCGAATATCGTGGTAGATGATCCGCATGCCCAGACCGTCGTGCATGCGGCGGCCAACCGCCCGACCGATGCGCCCCATGCCAATGATGCCCAGCGTCTGATGCTGCAACTCGGGCGTCAATCCGCCCTCGGCCCGCAGGGAGGCGAACTCTCCCTGTCGCACCCGCTGATCGAAAAACGCGATGCGACGCTGAACGGCCACGATCAGACCAACGGTCAGCTCCGCCACGGCGAAGGTGCAGGCGGCGGGCGTATGCACGACCGGGATGCCCGCCTCGGCCGCGGCTCGCAGATCGATGTTGTCCACGCCCACGCCGGCCCGGCCGATGACCTTGAGGCGGCCGGTCTCCCGGGCGGTACCGATCACCGCCGCGGTGACGGTCGAATAGGTGCGGACCACCAGGGCGTCCGCTTGGCGCACGGCGTCGCTGAGCGTCGGCTCGTCGCACGAATCCAGCACGACGACCTGCCCGGCTGCCTGGAGTCGCGCCATGGCCGACTCGCTCAGCCGTTCCGCCACCACGATCACCGATCTCGTCTCGTCTGCCATGTCCGGCATTATGTGGATGAGATGCGAAGCACACAAGCGGGGAAGAGAAGCGGGCTCGACCATTCCGGCCGAGCCCGCTGAGAGTTTAGCCATTCGCGAACGTATGGGCGGCGGTTTACGGGCAGGAACCCGCAACACTGGTGTTCAGGGCGTTCCGCACGCCGACCAGGTCCAGGATGCTGACCGTCCCGTCCGCGTTGACATCCGCGCGGAAGTTAGCCCCTGAGGTTTGCTGGTTGAGGACGTTGCGGATCTGGACCATGTCCAGGACGCTGACGGATTTATCGCCGTTGACGTCGCCGACCAGCACGCTGAAGCAGAGGGTCTCTGCGCTGGGATTGCCGGCGAGGTCCTGGATGCCGGCAAAGCCCATGACCAACGGGCTGGCGTTCGTGGCGCCGCTGAGGTCAACGGTCAAGACGCTGCCGGCGATGCCGACGTTGCCGACGACGCCGCTGGTTACCTGCACATCGGAAGTATCGAGGCCACCAGCGCCCTGCACGTCCTCGTTGAAGGTTACGATCACCTGGGTCGGGCCGCCGCTGCGGCCTTCGGTGGCATTGGCCGCGAGCACGTCAACCTCAAACGAGCCGACTCCGCCATGGGCCTTGCGGGAGACCGCACTCGCGAGCAGCGGCGGATCGGTATCCTGGTTGGGCTCAGTGATCTCGAAGGTGATGGTCGAGCCGACCGCCTGGTTGGCGGCGACGGCGAAGGCCTGGACCTGCGGGCTGCCGGCCGGGGGAGCGCTGACCAGATCCACGTCACCCCGGAGGACGTTGGTGCCCGTACCCGCGGTAAGCTTAAGGACGTAGGTTCCAGGCGGCAGGCCGGTAGTGTCGATCTGACCTTCCACAACCGGCCCATGGCCGAGGCCGCCGGAGGCCGTGGGGATGCCGACACCCTTGGTTGTGATGCTGCCCAGACCGCAGCCGCGGCACCACTGGGCGTAACCGGCACCCGTACCCAACAGTTGGCCGGTCGAAACGGTCGGCCACATACAGACTTCCATGAACGGGCCGGCAAACTGGTTGAAGCTGAGGGCCTCGGTCACTCGCGCGGGTCCCCAGGGGATGCCCGTGATCTGAAAGCCGAGGGCGAACGCCGAGCCGGCGCACACGCCGCCGCCACCGGGGCAGGTGGCACAAGACAGGGCTCCGGCACCGTCATGGACGCTGCTGTAAAACTCACCGACCAGCGGGCCGGCGGCCGAGCCTTCGTGCAACTCGACGTTGATGACCATGTTAGCCACGCCCTGGGTCGGCAACCCGTGTGAGGGATGGCCGGACTGCTCATGGTTACCGCTGACCGAGACGGCTGCCGCCCAGTTGATGGGTGCACCGGCCTCGAAGGTCTGGCCGGTGGATGCGGGGTTGCCCGGCGAGTAGAACACCCGGGTGCCGCCCTTGATCTGGTCGGCGTGGTTATCGCCGCCCAACTGGAGCTCATACGTCACGACACTAGCCGCAAAAGCCGGGGCCGCGGCGAGGACCAGTACGACGGTCGCAAGCCTTGCCATTCCCATGTGATGACCTCCCGTTTCGAGTGCCTGTTGAAACTGCCTTCTTGACCTTCCCTTTGACTGCGGGGTCCGAATCGACTCAGGCCGGCCCGCTAGACCGACCCACCTCCCCAGCAGAAACGACGCTGACCTTACGGGCGGATTGAACGCCTCGACTCGCGCCCAAGCGCCTCAACCACACCGTGAGCGCGAAAACCGCACAGATAAGAACCCCGATCGTCACTTGCCGCAGGCGGTCTTCACCCACTCACTCTTGATTGTAACGGAATACCCTCCTAATGCAAGCGGCATTTCCCGCTTTTGCCGCCCCCGTTCCCGGCGACTTATAAAATGCTGATTTTACAGGACTTAGGAGTGGACATTTCAGCCAACGAATCGGCAGTCGCGGGCGAGGGCGGCCTGCAACCTGGCCAGGTAGTCGGACCGCGGAATCTCGGATACGCCGAACTGGCGGAGATGGGACGTGGTGAACTGGACATCGAGCAGGCAGTAACCCCGCTGTCTGAGCCGTTCGACCAGGGCGACCAGCGCTACCTTCGAGGCGTCAGTGACGCAGTGGAACATCGACTCGCCGAAGAAGGCTCCGCCCAACGCGACGCCGTACAGGCCGCCGACCAGTCGGCCCTCATGCCAGCTCTCGATCGAGTGGGCCAGGCCCAGTTGATGCAGGCGGGTGTAGGCGGACACAATCGCCGGGGAGATCCAGGTGCCCTCGGGGCGGTCGGCGCAGGCCCGCATGACCGCGCCGAACGCGGTGTTGACCCGGATCTCAAACCGCCCGCTGCGGTATCTGCGGGCGAGGTTGCGGGAGACGTGGAAGGCATCGAGTTCGATCACGGCCCGCGGGTCGGGGCTGAACCATTCGATCTCGCCCTCCACGTCCATCGGAAAGATCCCGTTGGCGTAGGCGGTTACCAGGATCTCGGGAGTAAGCGATGCCGCGGACATGACGGTAGTTTACCGGGCACATGCGAACGGCGTCTCGCCGGTGCAAGTCCGGACGAGACGCCGTTGCAGGTCGCATGCGTGCAAGGCCAGGGGCCCTCGCGCGCATTTACCGGGGGTGGTTTACTTCTTCTTGGCGACCTTCTTCTTGGCTTTCTTCTTGGGAGCGCCGCCACCGAGGATCGCGTCCTTGCAGGCCTTGGCCACGCGGAACTTGACCACCTTCTTGGCGGGAATCTTGATGGCCTCACCCGTGGCCGGGTTCCGCCCCATGCGCGCCTTGCGCTGAACCAGAACCAGTTTGCCCAGCCCGGGCAGGGTGAACCCGTTCTTGGCCTGCTCGTAGGCGAGGCACGCGAGTTCTTCGAGGCAGAGAGCTGCCTGCTTTTTGGGGACCTCGAGTTTCGCGGCGAGCGCCGCCGCAACAGCGGACTTGGACATTGCCTTAGCCATGGCTACCTCCTCATAAAGGGGAACAGGGCCTAGCGCTTGGCCCACATGGAGCGGCACTATACGCAAAGGTTGGGGGTTCGTCCAGTACAAAAGCCCCTTAAACAAAGGTTTGACCTGGGGTGCGCGTTTCCTAAAAAAGTCGGCACTCCGGCTGTAAACCGCGCATCCCAACACCGACAAATCGCGGGAGATCTATCGAGTCCCGCTCGCCCGACGCCCAAGCCCAGGGATAACCGGCCCGGCAGAAGTCATCCTGGTGACGCGTGCGGTTGCTGGCGGGCCGGTTATCCCTGGGCTTCCCCGTTCCCCGACCCCCGATCCCCGACCCCCGACCCCCACGGGCGGCCGCTACTGGCCCCACTTGATCTTCTTGGTGAGCGTGTACCAGCGCGGCTGGGCGGGGTTGTGGACCAGTCGAAACCCCTGGCTGAACCGTCGTAGGGTCAGGCGATCGCTGGGTTGAAGCGGCAAGGGGACCTGGCCATCCATGACCACGGTGGTGCCGGCGTTGGCCTGGCGGGCGTGGACATCAATGATCGCGTCTCCGCTGACCACCAGGGGGCGGTGCGTCAGGGAATGGGGGGAGATGGGCGTCAGAATCAGGGCCTCGACCTCAGACTGGACGATCGGGCCACCGACGGACATGTTGTGCGCGGTCGAGCCGGACGGCGTGGCCACGACCAGGCCGTCGCCGCTGAAGTTGGTGAGGTGGTCCCCGTTGACGGTGATCGACAGCTCGATCATGCGATAAGGCGGGCCCGCATGGACCACGCAGTCGTTGATCGCCAGGGAACGGACCTGGCCGCCGGCGGTTCGGGTGATGGTGGCCTCGAGCATCATACGCGAACTGACAATGGCGGAGTCGGTCAGGACGGCGTCCAGATGCCGGACGACGTCCTCGAGCGTGAACTCGGCCAGGAAGCCGAGCTTGCCGAAGTTCACGCCGATGATCGGCACCTGACGGGCATCCAGGTCACGCGCCACGGCCAGGATGCTGCCGTCACCGCCGAGGACGATGATGCGGTCGGCGCCGGCGGTCACGAACTGGGGGGTATCGGCCAGGACGCCGGTGCCGATCACCTCCGCACGTTGGCGAACGGTGTCCACGAGCGAGGCCATGGTGTCGATGGCGTCGGGCTTGTCGGGATGGCGGAGAATGACGACTCGACAGCGGGCACTCATGGTTCAGGTCTCGCGGACAAGCGACCGGCCGGCCCCTTGGCCGGGCGTGCAGGTTATCCCTGCGACGTTCACCGGGCAAGAGGGCGGGGAGGCACAAAGGCAGCGCCCCCCGCGGCGGCCGGCGTGTGCCACTGCTCTGTGAGCAGTGCCGAACGCGTGCGAGCATCAGGTTCCGCGCTGGCGGTGGGGGCTCGTTTCCGATCATCGATCCGCGCTCGCACCCGGGGACTTGCGTCCCCGGCTCGCTCTTGCGTCCCCGGCTCGCTCTTGCGTCCCCGGCTCGCTCTTGCGTTCCCGATCCCCACTCCCCGACCCCCGATCCCCGACCCCGGACACACGGCGGGCGCTATGGGCTGCATAACCGGCCCGGGTGGGGTAGAATCGACGGCGCAGAGGATTGCGACCGTCGCCCGCCGCGATCCTTAAACAGGCCCACCTGCGATGGAAAGGACAGGCCATGCCCCGTGCTCTGGATGATGCCGGCCCGAGAGGGATCTGGTCGCTGACTTTGGCGTTATGCATGCTCGGATTCGCGGGCGTTCGGCCGGCGCCGGCCCAGTCGGGCCAGGCATCGGCCGAGAAGCCCACGGCGGAGCAACAGCGTCAGATCGACGCGGCCGAGCAGCCGGCGGAATTGCTGGAGTTGGGTCGCCGATTTGCGATGCTGCGGCAGTACCCGGCGGCGGCGGCGTGCGCGGACAAGGCCTTGGCGGCTGATCCGGCCCTGCTGCTCGACGACAAGCCGCAGACGCCGCAGCTCTGGCACCAGTTCTGGTTCATGCACCGGGCGAACGTGCGTGAGGAGAAGCTGGCCGCGGACGACGTGGCCGGCCGGGTCGAGCTTGCCGCTTGGTTGCACCAAGCGCGGTTGGGGGTGCCCGCCCGGAAGCTGCTCAAGGCGGCACTGGCAATGGACGCGGACCATCCGGAGGCCCGCAAGCTGGCGGAGGCGTGGCACCTGTTCGGCGGGGGGCCCTTCCAGTTCGACCTGCGGTTCGGCCTGACGCACCCGCTGCTGCTGGATACGCTGCCGGATGAAGGGGAGCCGATCGAGCCGCGGGGCCGCCGTCTGTTGCTATTGCCCTTCGCGTACGATCCGCAGGATGACAAGGTGCAAGTCACCCGCACGTCGGTGAAGGCCACCTCGGACGACGGCAAGCTCTGCCGCGTTCTCGGCATCGTGCTGCTGACGGCCGGCCAGACCAGCGCCCCTTCCCCCGAGGCCTCCTCCCCGGTTCTGCGGGCGGATCAGTTGGATTTGCAGGAGGCCAACGAGCCTATCTGGGAGCAGATCGACGCTGAGCGGAACGAGGAGGGAGCCCTCGATTTGACCTGCCACAACGTCATCCGCCCGCCGTCGAAGCGGAGCACGATCGCGCCGAGCGCTCGCCCCGGACCGACGGGTCGCGAGCCATCTATCTCCCGTCGCCCGGGGCTGCCGCGCGGGGAACTGCGCGGGGAACTGCGTGAGGGGATACCCGAGGCCGTCCCCGAACGGGACCGCGGTGGCCCGGATGATCGTAAGCGCTGGCGGCCCGGCAGCGGGTACGCCGCGCTGGTCGTCGAGGTGCCGACGGCGGTGAAGAACCTCCAGGCCGTCTACCGCGACGAGCTCACGGTGGCCCTGGATATTGAATGGCTGGAAACGCTGCACGAACCCGTGGTGGATTTACCCTCTGCCGCGCGGGCCCAGCGTGTGGAGGCCTTCATTCGGAGTGCCGCGTCGACGAACCGGCTGATCGCCTCGACGGCGGTGGGCAAACTGGGCGTAATGCGGGCGGCGTTGTCCGGCGGAGCCCCCGAGGCAGTGCCCGGATTGCAGCCACCGGTGCCGCGGGGAGACGAGGATCCCAAGCTGGCGGCCCGGATCGAGCAGGTTCTGTTGGAGGCCCTGGGCAGCGAGCAGGAGCCGGTCCGTCATGAGGCCTTTGTCGGCTTGGTGCTGGCGGAGGCGCCCTTTGGGCCGGCGGTCATTGAGACGCTACGCGGCCCACAGGGAGCGAAGCTGGCCTTGCCGCTGCTGGCGGAGGTGGAACGGTGCCTGGCCGATAGCCAGGCCGACGCGCAGGCTGTTCAACAGGCGTCCGGCGTCCCGGCGGATGACCGGCAATGGCAGATGATGAAAGCGGTGGTGGCGGATCTGCCTGCGTCGCAGGCGCCGGCCAACGTCTTCGAGGTCTTGGCCGCCTGCCTGGGCAGCCAGGACGCGACGGTGGCCCAGCGGGCGGTGGAGGTGGTGCTGGCGGACGGATCGGCCCAGAGTCTGAGTCGGTTGGCGGACCTGCCGGCCGGGTCGCGCGGGGTGGTAGCCGACCGGCTCGCCCAGGTGACCGATCCGAACCTCAAGGTCGCTCTGCTGCGCGTGCTGCTGATCCGTCCGGACGACGCGACTCTGCCCAAGATGCTGGCGGCGTGTGCCGATCTGCCGCTGACGATCGTGGACGAGGATGATCCGATCTTCCGCGCCTTCATGCACCGGCTGTCGCCCGAGTCGCTGATCGCGTTGCTGGGCCTGCTGGGGCGGGCGGACCTGTCGGCCTTGTCGGGCACACCGGCCATGGACACGTTGCTCGAACGGCTGGAGCGAGGCGGGCAGGGGAACGCAGCCCTGCGTGCGGCGCTGCTGCAGCTCGCGTTGGGGCAATTCCAGGCGGTGTACCAGGCGCCGGTGCCGCGCGGCTCAAGCGGTGGGGGATTCCAGCCGACGCCCGGGGGCACCTCGGGGATGGAGATGCTGTTGGCCCGCGTGGCGACGGGGACGGGGGCGGATCCGCGGACGGCCCTGACGGCGGCCAACGCGCTGGTGGGCAGCGGACGCATCGGGGCCCTGGCCGACCAGTTCGACCGCATGCGTTCGGATCCCGACCGCGATCGGCTGCTCAACGGGCTGGTGGAGAACAAGGAGTTGTGGAAGCGCGAGGCGCTGCCCATCTTCCTGGCCGGCCGGCTCAAGGATGCGAACCTCCCGGCCGCCCAGATGGCGTTGAACGCGCTGGCGGTGATGTACCGGGGCGGGGACGCCGAGCAGCGCTGGCGGTTCAACCTGGCGGTGAAGCTGGGGGCGGACGGCGGTGATCTGGTCAAGCTGACCTTGGCCCCGGATGGGCGGGTGGCGCCGGCGGCGATGAGCCTGCTGCGGCAACTGGGGCAGATGTCGTCGGCGGAAGGAGAGGGTTTGCAGGCCGCGACGGAGGAGAGTGAGCGGCGGCAGCGGTTCGATGACCTGAACCGCGAGCGGGCCGAGAAGCCCAAGGGCCGGTTTGGTTGCATGGTCTACCTGGATCTCAAGCCGATCGCCCAGTCGGGCTTCTACGAGACCGAGCGACGCGGCGGCACGCTGCCGGAACTCATCAACCTGCCACTGCTCTCCGCCGAGGTGGTGATCGAGCTGGACGACAAGCAGGGCAAGCAGGTCCTGGTGGACGGCCGGGAGATCAGCGAGGCCCAGGCGGATACGCCCGAGTACGGCTCGCCCCAGGGCGGGCTGATGATCGACGCCGCGATCCTGCTCCGCGAGGCCCTGCGACTGGCGGAGCCCGCCCAGCAGCCGCTCCTCCGCCAGGTGGATCGTTTCGTGCTGAACGATCGTCTGCGCTGCACGCTGCAGCATCGCCAACTGGGTACGTGGACCGGCGAGGTGACGCTTGCCGGGCAGTCCACCGGCCGAGACCTGGACAGCACGCTGGAGATCACCGGCGCCCGCGTGATGCTGGAGCCGCGAACGCCGTGAGCGGGCCGTGACAGAATGAGCGGGGACCGTTGCCAGGACCAAGGCAACTTGTTGCTGTTCGTCAGCCACGCCTGGGCACGCCCATCAACAAGTTGACTCGGTCCTCAGCCGGGGACCGCCTGCGACAGGAGATGATCTTCGCCGATTCTGATACCATGTGGGCAGGTGCAGACCGAGGCGAACCTGACCTGCGATCGAACCAGGGCGGCACCTCTTCCAGGTCTGCCGGTTCCGTAGACGGGCGGGCTCTGGAGCTTTGATGAAAAGGCCGACTCGTGAACGCACAACCTCGCATCGCCATCGACCATGAGCGGATTGCCGAGTTCTGCCGTAAGTGGCACATCCGGGAGTTCTCGCTGTTCGGCTCCGTGCTGCGCGATGACTTTCGTCCCGATAGCGACGTGGACGTCCTGGTCAGGCTCCAGCCGGACCACGGCCTCAGCCTCTTCGACTGGGTGGACATGGTTGAGGAGCTCAGGCAAATGTTCGGGCGGAACGTCGATCTGGTCGAAGGGCAGGGCCTGCGAAACCCATTCCGTCGCCACTCGATCCTGACCAGTAAACAGGTGATCTATGCCGCCTGACGACGCGGACCTCGCTGCCCTGTGGGACATGCTCGAAGCCGGGCGGAGCATCCAGACGCTTGTAACCGGGCTGACCTTTGAGCAATTTGAAGCTGACCGGCGGACCTACCGGGCCGTGGAGCGCGAGCTTGAGATCATGGGCGAAGCGGCTCGCCAAGTGTCCGCGGATTTTCGGGCCGCCCATCCCGAGATCGCCTGGAGAAGCATCATTGGCCAGCGTAACGTGCTTGCGCACGATTACGGCCGAATCCGGTATGACCTGCTGTGGGAGGCCATCACTCAGGATTTGCCTGCTCTGGTCACTCGCCTCGAAGTGCTCGTTCCACCTCCGCCCCCCGACCCGGAGCCCGAATCGTGAGGTGTTGTTGCCGCGGGCAGGTGGCCCATGACCGGGCACAGGAGGAACACAGTGCGGAGAGATGTTGCAGCGGTATTTGGGCTGGCGGCGCTGATGGTGGTGGCGACCGGTTGCGGTGAGGCGGGCCGGCGGTCGGCGGGCGCGGATCGCCGGGAGGCGGATGGGATGCAGGCGGGCGCTGGTGATCGTGCGGCCGACGCCGAGCAAGGCCGGGCGGGCCCGACGGTGGCGGAGGAGATGGCCGGGTTGCCGGTGCTGCCTGCCGGGCAGGGTTGGCGGCTCGTCTGGCACGATGAGTTCGACGGGACGGTGCTCGATGCGGCGAAGTGGGCTGTGCCGCCGGATGCCCCGCGCCGCGACGGGCATTGGGTGCGGCGGGCGGTCGGGCTGGACGGCCGCGGGTGTCTGGCCGTGCGCACGTTCGAGGAGGATGGGCAGTTCTACTCCGGTTGCGTGCAGACCAAGGGGACGTTCGAGCGAGCCTTCGCGTATTACGTGGCCCGCATGCGCCTGCAGCGCCAGCGGGGGCACTGGAGCGCGTTCTGGCTGATGGGCCCCGGCGTGCATCGGGTGGGCGACGAGGGGCGGGACGGTACCGAGATCGACATCATGGAGAAGCCGTGGCTGGGCGAGCGCGTCCAGCACACGCTGCATTGGGACGGCTACGGTGAGGCTCATCGCACGGCCGGGGAGGTGGCGCGGGTCCCGGGCGTGATGGTAGGTTTTCACACCTTCGCCCTCTGGTGGACGCCGGAGGAGTACGTATTCTACGTGGACGGTCGCGAGACGTGGCGCACGCGTGCCGGCGGCGTCTGCCAGGTGCCGCTGTACATGATGCTCAGCTCCGAAATCGGCGACTGGGCCGGCGACATCCGCGAGGCCGCCCTGCCCGACGAGTTCCTCGTCGACTACGTGCGGGTGTACGAACCAACCGGGCCATAGCTCCGCGGCAACGTGTTTCACTATCAGAGCCGCGACCGTGAGGGAGCGGTTCCGCGTTCAGAGCCGCGACCGTGAGGAAGCGGTTCCTCCTGCCGAAGAACCGCTTCGTTACGGGCGCGGCTCTGCTGAGGGGCGCGGCTCCGCTGAGGGGCGCGGCTCTGCTGACGGGCCCGGCGCTGCTTCATTGTGTGTTGACGAGGGAACGCTGGGCTGTACGCGCTGGCTCGGTCGTGATAAACAGGGGGCCGGCCCGGGGGCGGGCGCGACGTGGATGGATGGGTCGAGTTGGCGTTCGATTCGGTGAGGCGCGGGACAGATGGCGACACGGACACAGGGCAGGGTGCGGTTGAACCTCAAGGACCGCCTGTCACGGCTGACGTACGTCGAGGCGTGCCGGCTGTTGGGCGATCAGGGCAAGGAACTGATCCGCGAAGGCGGTAAATACGAAATCGACGTGGACGAGCAGGTCCACCTGGGCGAGGACCTGTTCCGGCTCAAGCTGCTTGATGCCGTGGTGACGATCACGCCGATGGCCGAGGCGTGGCACCGGCTGCGTTGGAATTGCACCGCGTGTGACCAGGTGTGCGTGCACGTCGGGGCGGCGCTGGCGTTGATCCTCGAGGAGAAGACGGCCCTGGGGCTGGCGGTGGCGCCGCCGGAACAGGAACCGGTCGAGACCCTCAGCGAAGAGGAAGTGGTCCGGCAGGCGATCGCGGAGCGGCAGGAGCGGGCCGAGACCGAGCGCATGCGGATCAAGCCGGCCGAGCCGGGCAAAGTTTGGACGGACTACATCGTCACCAGCGTCGTTTCGGGCAAGACGTACCGCGTCGCTCTGCGCGGGTGGCAGCCGGGCGAGTCGTACTGCTCCTGCCCCGACTTCCGCAAGAACACCCTGGGCACCTGCAAGCACGTCCTCAAGGTGACGGCATGGGTGCGGCGACGGTTCCCGGCCGGGGCGCTCAAGCGGCCTTACAGGCCGAAGGACCTCGCGGTTTACGTGCGGTATGGCCAGGAGCTGGAATTGCGGCTGCTGGTCCCGCCGGACCCGCCCGCGGGGACGGCCTCGCTCGTGCAGCGGTTGCGGGACCGGGCGATCGAGGACGTGCCGGATCTGCTGGGCCGCGTGCGCAAACTGGAGGCCCTCGGCCAGCCGGTCACCATCTACCCGGACGCGGAGGAGTACATCAACCACCGGCTGTTCCAGGCGCGCGTGGCCGCCAAGGTAACCGAGATCCGCAAGGACCCGGCCGGCCATCCCCTGCGCCGCACGCTGCTCAAGGCGGAACTGCTGCCCTATCAGTTGGACGGCATTGCCTTCGCCGCGGGGGCGGGCCGGGCCATCCTGGCCGACGACATGGGGCTGGGCAAGACCATCCAGGGCATCGGGGTCGCGGAGTTCCTGGCCGGCGAAGCGCGCATCGGCAAGGTGCTGATCATCTGCCCGACTTCGCTGAAGTCGCAGTGGCGCAACGAGATCCATCGCTTCTCGAGCCGGGACTGCCAGCTCATTCTCGGCCCGGCCGCGGAGCGTGCGGGGCAATACGACAACCCCTGCTTCTTCACCATCTGCAACTACGAGCAGGTCCTGCGGGACATCCTGGCGATCGAGCGCGTCAAGTGGGACCTGATCATCCTGGACGAGGGCCAGCGGATCAAGAACTGGGAAGCCAAGACCAGCCGGGTGGTGAAGGGGCTGCGTTCGCCCTTCGCCCTGGTGCTCTCGGGCACGCCGCTGGAGAACCGGCTCGACGACCTCTACTCGGTGGTGGAGTTCATCGACGACCGGCGGCTGGGTCCGGCCTTCCGGTTCATGCACCGCCACCGCGTCACCGACGAGCGCGGCAAGGTGCTGGGCTACCGGAACCTGACCGCCCTGCGCGAGCAGCTCAAGCCCGTGCTGCTGCGGCGGACGCGAGCGTCGGTGATGCAGCAGCTTCCGCCGCGGAGCACGGAGATCATCCGCATCGCCCCCACGGCCGAGCAGCTCGACATCCACGGGGCGCAGATGCAGGTGGTCAGCAGTATCGTGCACAAGAAGTTCCTCACCGAGATGGATCTGCTGCGGCTGCAGAAGGCGCTGCTCCTGTGCCGCATGTCCGCCGACAGCACCTACCTCGTGGATAAGGAGGAGCCGGGTTACTCGAGCAAGCTTGAGCAACTGGACGGCCTGCTGGCCCAGCTTCTGGACGAGGACGAGCGTAAGATCCTGCTGTTCAGCGAGTGGACGACCATGCTGGGGCTGATCGAGCCGCTGCTGGAGAAGCGGCAGGCGAAGTTCGTGCGGCTGGATGGCTCGATCCCTCAAAAAAGGCGGCAGACGCTGGTCAACGCCTTCCAGCAGGATCCCACGTGCAAGCTGTTCATCACGACCAACGCCGGAGCGACCGGTTTGAACCTGCAGGCGGCCAACACGGTGGTCAACGTCGATCTGCCGTGGAACCCGGCGGTGCTGGAGCAGCGGATCGCTCGGGCGCACCGCATGGGGCAGCGGAGGCCGGTGCAGGTCTTCGTGCTGGTTACCGAGCAGACGATCGAGGAGAACCTGCTGGGCACGCTGTCGGCCAAGCACGAGCTGGCCCTGGCGGCGCTGGACCCGGAGTCCGAGGTGGATGCGGTGGACCTGGCCAGCGGGATGGAGGAGCTGCGGCGTCGGCTGGAGGTCCTGTTGGGTACCCGGCCGGCTGCCCCGGTGGACGAGAGCCAACAGCGCTCGGTCGCGGCGGAAGCGGAGCGGTTGGGCCGGCAGGAGCGCGTAGCCGCCGCCGGCGGGCAGCTCATCCAGGCGGCCTTCCAGTTCCTGGGCGAGTTGGTCCCCGAGCCGGCGGACCCGGCCGCCGCCGGCCGCATGGCCGACCTGATTCAGCAGCAGCTCTCCGAGTGCGTCAGCCAGGAGACAGACGGCCAGGTGAAACTCACCCTCACCCTGGCCGACAACACCGCCATGTCCGGCCTGGTCAATTCGTTGGTCCGCCTGCTGAGCCTGGGCAGCCAACCCCGCCCGTAATCCCTCATTTCGCTCGCTTTGCCAGGGCAGCCCACGAGTCACGGCTATTGCAGCAAGGTTTCAGTCTACACAACAAGGCTTTCCTTGTTGACAAAAGCCCGGTTATTGGCGATAATACATAGAGAGAAATCAGGCGGGCCGGGCCGGTTTGGAGCGGAGGCAGCCTTTTTGACCTATCGAAGATCCCGCGTGAAAGACGCCGTTCGAGCGTTTGCGGGTTCTGGTACTGGGGATGCTAGCGGTCGTCGCAGATCTGCTGATCGCGTTATCAAAGGAGGGCTATCGGCATGAAGATCGTGATGCTCACCATGGGTATGGTGATGGGTCTGTCGTCGTTGCTGATGGGTCAGGTCGGCGACGTTTTCTACGATCGGTTTGACTCATACTGTTTCAACCCCATGGAGAACGGCTTGTGCCCGGGGAGCCCGTCCGACCCGGGTTACCCGCCGATTGCGCGGGTCGGCGCCCTGCGGAACGTCTGGGTATGGTCGTCCTGGAACTACAACACGAACAGGCGCGACGGCGTCAACATGACCATCGAGGACAATCAGAGCCTGCTGTTCACCGCACCGTATGGCGGGCGACACGCCAACGGCGGAGATGAAGGTAGCCGGCTTGGCCAGAATACGGTGGACCTGACCCCGTATATCGGAAACGTGCATGCCGGCTCCAATGTGATTAGCGGGACCGACCTTACCCCGCTGGTGCTGAGGTTCTTCTTCAGCGGAGGCATCGGGGAGGCCAACGCCACGCGCTACGGCAACGGCTACCTGGAACTGGCCCTGGACGATGCCCAGGCCCCGACGGACTACGTGATGGTGGGGGTGCCCGAGGATCCCGAGGCGGAAGAACCGTGCTACAGTTGCTTCAGGATGTGTTCGGGGCCGCATTTCAGCGTGCACGTCCCCTGGCCGACCATCTGCCAGTCCTACACGGCGCGGACGGCCAGCCCGCGTTGCCCGCCGATGCAGACCAACGTGCGGAGCGCTTTGGCCATCGGGGCGCTGGCCATGCTGGACAATGATCCTTGCCACTGCGACATTACAGACGATCAGGTGCCGCACAACGATCACGTCTCCTATTACGATGGGTTGGCCTGGCGCAGCTTGAGGCAGAACCAGTTCCCCGGTTACGGTGATTTCGTGCTCGGCGACAAGCACAACGAGGTGGTCCTGACGATCAAGAGCACAACGGTGGACATCTGGCACAGAACCCGCACCTCGATATCCCCGGATGTTTGGACGATCAGCGAGGCCTGGGGCGTGCCTCGGTTGTACGAGGGGGCGTTCAACAAGCTGCGTGCGGGGACGGGCGTGGGGTGTAGCCTCGCGAATGGGTCTTACACCTGCCTTTCGCCGCGAAGGCCGATTCGGATGGGCGAGTTCCGCTGTGACGGTCTGGGTTGGCAAACCAACAAGTCCAAGTTCATCTCGTTCGACCGGGTGCGGGTGCGGGACGGCGTGGGCGGCATAGTGACGCAGACTGGAGCCTGCTGCCTGCCGAACGGTACGTGTGCCATCGGCAGCGCCGCGGAATGCGCAGGCCTCGGCGGCCTGTACCAGGGCGACGGGCTGACCTGCCAGGAGGCGACCTGCTGCCCGATTCCGTTTGCCGACGCGGACGCGGACGGTGACGTGGATCAGCTGGACTTCGGTCTGTTCCAGGCGTGTTTCACCGGGCAGTTCGTGGAGCTGGAAGGCGGGTGCGAGTGCTTCGACCGTACCGGCGACGGGCACATCGACGCGGACGACTTCCTGAAGTTCAACGCGTGCTTCTCTGGGCCGTCGATCCCGGCGAACGCCGCCTGCGAGAACGCGCCGTAACAGCGCTTCGCGGGCGACCAACGCGACCGGACTCCCCACCGGCGGGGTTCCCTCGTGGAGCCCCGCCGGTGCTTTGCGCTTCGGCGGTGGGCCCACAGATCACTCAGATGGTTTGGGTGCAACCCGCTGCCCGCCCGGCTCCTGTGGCCAAATGGCGAATGCCCAAGGCCCAATGACCAATCAATGACTAAGAGTGCATCCTGAAACCGGTGTGGCACCGGCGTCTCGCCGGTGCCCGGCGGGCACGGGGGGCCGCCGCTACAGGGTTTTAGGACGCACTCCAAGCCCGAAAACAGAACTCCCGCTGCGCTTGAGGATGTTCGTCACTGGTCATTCGCGTTTGATTGGTCATTGGCGCTTCGCCATTGGTCATTTCGCCCGCGGATGGCGAGTTCCGCCCAGATGGTTTGGGAATGCTCAGCCGGGGGCGCTGTTGAGTTGCCAGAGTTCGACGTTGCTGGTGCTGACGGCACGGCAGCCGCTGTCGATGATGCGTCGGGCGAGGTCGGCGGTGCGGACGAGGCCGCCGGCGATGCGCGGGATAGGGACGGCGTCGAAGCGGTCGGCGGTCTCGATGGCCGCCACGCCGGGGATGAGCTCGACCACGTCGGGCCGGGCCTGCTCGATGAGGTGCAGTCCGCGTTCGACCGAACGGCCGTCCTGCAGGAAGAGGCGGAGGATGGCGGCGAGGCCCAACCGGCGGGCGGCGGTCACGAGGTGGGACCGCACGGTGATGATGCCTTCGATCCGCTCCATGCGGGCGAGGTAACGCAGCCCGGGCTCGTCGCTGGACAGCCCGGCGAGCAGGTCGATGTGGAGCAGGATGGGCACGGCGGCGCACGGGCCGCTCTTGAGCCAGTCGAGGGTGGAGTTCAGGTCGCTGATCTCCCCGCCTTGAAGGAAGATGAGGCTGGCGCGGGCCAGAAGCGCTCGGTCGCCGCCCGCCTGGGAAACGACGGGGATGATGGGCTGGCGGAGCCGGTCGCCGATCTGCGACTGGGGGGCGTCCTTCTTCATGTTCAATCCGTTCCGCCGCTTGACGCATGGCATCGGTTTCGGGTAGTGTATCGAGTACGGATCGGCGTTACCAATGCCGGTCCACACGGTGGGCCAGAGTTACAGAGCAAGGCCCCCGCGACCGGTCGCGGGGGCCTTTTTGCGCGCGCCGGGCGGCGGGGGGTGTGCGCTGGGGAGTCGGGGGGGGGCACTGGGGAGCGGGGGTGTTCGGTGAACGGGGAGTTCAATGGTGGCCGTGCGAAGCCGCAAGCGGCCGCCGCTTGCGGCTTCGCACGGTAACGAAGGATGCGGCACGGTATCGGAGAATGCCGGCGCCACACCGGCTTGAGGATGTGTAAGTATGCAGCAACCAACACCATCACCGTCGTCGATGCCGGGATCATCACCATCGGCGCGCTCGGGAACACAGATCGCAGCCCGGCTTTTAGGGGTTCGCCACCTGGCCCTGGATATGGACGGGACGTTGTACCGGGGCGGCACGCTGTTCGACTTCACGCTGCCGTTCCTCGCCCGGCTGGACGAGTTGGGAATCGGACACACCTTCCTGACCAACAACTGCTCGCGGAGCGTTCGTGACTACGTGGCCCACCTGGCCCGGCTGGGTATCCCCGCACGGGCGGACCAGATCCATACTTCGGGCCTGGCGACGATGACCTACCTGAAGGCCGATCAGCCCGGCGTACGGCGACTGTACCTGGTGGGGACGCCTAGCTTGCGGCAGGAGTTCGAGGAGGCGGGCTACGAGGTGACCGACGGTGCGGAGTCGGACGGTGCGAGGACGGACGGCACGGAGCCGGACGCGGTGGTGGTGGCTTTCGACACGGGGCTGACGTTCGATCGGCTCTGCCGGGCGGCGTGGTGGATCAAGCGGGGCAAGCCGTTCGTGGCCACGCACCCGGACCAGGTCTGCCCGACGGACAAGCCGACCGTGCTGGTGGATTGCGGCTCGATCTGCGCATGCCTCGAACGGGCGACGGGGCGGGCGCCCGTCGCGGTGCTGGGTAAGCCGCACCCGCTCATGCTGGCGGGGATCCTGAAGCGGCACGGTTTGCAGCCGACTGAGCTGGCCATGGTCGGCGACCGCTTGTACACGGACGTGGCCATGGCCCGGTCGGCAGGGGCGGTCGGCGTGCTGGTGCTCACGGGCGAGTCCTGCCGGGCGGATCTCGAGGGCTCGGCTTTTCAGCCGGACCTGGTGGTGGAGTCGGCGAGGGAGCTGGGAGAGTTGCTGGGGGAAGTGAGAGGTGAGAAGTGAGAAGTGAGAGTCGGGAATTGGGAATCGGGAATTGGGAATTGTGGGAGCCTAAGGCATGACGACGACGATTGGTGAGCGGCGGGCGGCGGTGTTGCGGGAGTGGGCGCGCGCGCCGCTGGATGTGCTGGTGGTTGGTGGCGGCATCGTGGGGGCGGGGATCGCACGGGACGCGGCCTTGCGCGGGCTGCGGGTCGGGCTGGTGGAGCAGCACGACTTCGCCTTCGGCACGAGCAGCCGGTCGAGCCGTCTGCTGCACGGTGGGCTGCGCTACCTGGCCCAGGGGCGGATCGGGCTGGTGCGCGAAGCGAGCATCGAGAAACGCCTTCTGCACGGCATTGCCCCACACGTCTGTGCCCCACTGCCGTTCGTCTTCCCCACGTACCGGTGTGCCCCCTGGGCACCGTGGGCCTTGTGGAAGCTGCGGATCGGCGTGCGGCTGTATGACCTGCTCTGCGGCGGGCGGAACCTCGGGCGATCGGGCTCGCTCAGCGCGGCCGCCCTGGCGGAGCACGTGCCCGGCATCCGCACCGACGGCCTCACCGGAGCGGTACGTTACTTCGACGGGCTGACCAGCGACGCCCGACTGGTGATGGATACCCTGCGGTCGGCCGCGGTGGCCGGCGGCATGATGTTGAACTATTGCCGACTCGAAGACGCGGAGTCCGCGGCCGGTGCGTGGCGTTGTGCGCTGCACGACGCTGCAACGGATGAGCGGATGGAAGTGGCGGCCCAATGCGTCGTCAATGCCACGGGGCCCTGGGCGCAGCAGTTCAAGCACAGCGGGGTGCGGCTGCGGTTGACCAAGGGGGTGCATCTGGTCGTCGAGCGGGCGCGGCTGCCGGTGCCCGAAGCAGTGGTCATGACCGAGGGCACACGCATCCTGTTCGCCATTCCCTGGGGCGAGCGGGTGATCCTGGGCACGACGGACACGGACTACGACGGGCCGATCGAGTCGGTGCGGACGGACGTGGCGGACGTGCGGTACATCCTCGGGGTGGTGAACACGGCGTTTCCCGGAGCGGGGCTGTCGGAGGCGAACGTGATCAGCGAGTGGGCGGGTCTGCGGCCGCTGCTTGCCGACCCCAATGGGCGGCCGTCGGATATCTCCCGCTCGCACGAGATCCGCAGCCCCGTGCCCGGCTGGTGGGACGTGGCCGGCGGGAAGCTGACCACCTACCGCCTGATGGCCCAACAGGCGGTCGATCAACTCGAACGGCACCTCGGCCGTGGACCTTCGACGTGCGTCACCGCGACGCGTCCACTGCTGCCTGCTGAGGAGGTTCAGGAGGTGAGCGGCATTCTTCCCTCGGCCGTGACTCGTTCGGTGGTTGAGCATTATTGCAGGCGGGAGTGGGCGTGGCGGCTGGATGACGTTATGGTTCGCAGGACCGGATGGCACTATTACCACCGCGAGGCGCCGGTCATCGCGGAACGGGTGGCGGAGTGGATGGCCGAGACCCTCGGCTGGAACGTCGGCCGCCGGGCCGCGGAGCTGGCGCGTTATCACGACCTGGCACCGTTGGCCGCGAAACCGACCACGCGGCAAACCGCCGCGGCGACGTGTGGAAAGGGATGATCATGATCCTGTCAACGTTGCGCAGCCTGTTCGCTCCCGCCCCGCACCTTCCCCGTCTGCCGGACGACGAGGTACGGCGGCTGTATCCGCGGTATCGCTGGCGGATCATGGAGTCGACGTTCATCGGATATGCGTCGTTCTACCTGGTGCGCAACAACCTGGCGGTGGTGGCCAAGGACGTCGGAGAGGCGCTGCACTACGACAAGGGGGAGATGGGCAGCATCCTGGCGGTGACGGCCATCAGCTACGGGATGGGCAAGTTCGTGATGGGGGCGTTCTCGGATCGGAGCAACGCCCGGGTGTTCATGGCCTGCGGCTTGCTGCTGACGGCGTTGTGCAACTTCGCGTTCGGCGCGGCCCGGGACTGGCACACGCACATGGTTCTGTGGACGCTGAACGGTTTCTTTCAGGGCATGGGCTGGCCGCCCTGTGGCCGGTGCATGGGCCACTGGTTCAGCGAACGGGAGCGCGGGCTGACGTTCAGCATCTGGAACACGGCCCACAACGTGGGCGGCGGCGCGGCGGGGATGATTGCCGCCTGGAGCGTGGAGCGCTATGGGGGGTGGCAGTACGCGTTCTACTTTCCCGGTGTTTTGGCGCTGGTCGGTTCAGCCTATCTTTTCTGGCGATTGCGGGATACGCCGCAGTCGGTGGGGTTGCCACCGATCGAGGAATACCGCGGCGACTACCCGGAGGGGCTGGCGGCGGGGACCACGCACGAACGCGAGTTGACGACCTCTGAACTGCTTTTCGGATACGTGCTGACCAACAAGTACATCTGGCTGCTGGCGTTCGCCAACTTTTTCGCGTACATCGCCCGGTACAGCATGTTGGACTGGGGTCCCACCTACCTGCGGGAGGTCAAGGACGCGACGCTGACGGACGGCGGCTGGGCCACGCTGGCCATCGAGTTCGGGGGCATTCCCTCGACGATCTTCCTGGGGTGGGTCTCGGATCTGGTCCGCGGCCGACGCGGCATGGTGGCGGTGTTGTGTCTGGCTCCGATGATGCTGGCGTTCACCGCCATCATGCTCACGCCGCCCGGGTACCTGTGGCTGGACAACACCATGCTGGCTTTGGTGGGCTTTCTCATCTACCCGGTGATCAACTTCATCGTCATCATGGCCCTGGACCTCACGTCGAAAAAAGCGATCGGCACCGCGGCGGGGTTCATCGGGCTGTTCGGCTACATGGGACGCACGGTGCAGGCCCAGGGCTTCGGCTGGCTGTTGCACTATCTGGAGCCGGTCTACGGTCACGAGGCGGCCTGGAAGCTCGTGCTCGTGTTGATCATCGCCTGCACCGCGATGGCCATGCTGCTGATGGCCTTCACCTGGCGGCTCAAGCCCCGGGCTAGAGTGCCGCGTTCCACCGATCAGAGCCGCGACCGTTCAGAGCCGCGACCGTGAGGGAGCGGTTCCGGGGCGACGGGGGAACCGCTTCCTTACGGGCGCGGCTCTGCTTACGGGCGCGGCGTGCGGGATCACAACCCAAGGAGTGGCGAACCGCCGATGAACGCCGATGAACGCCGATAAGAGACCAGCTGAACGGGCTTCCATGCTACTTTCCACCTCCGTACACTGCGCTGGCTGCTTCTTATCGCTATTCCTTCATCTGCGTCCATCTGAGTGATCTGTGGGCAGCTTCTTCAGGTGAAGCGTTCGCGGACCAGGCGGTTGAAGTCGGCGATGAAGCGCGGCCAGTCGATGCGGGCGATGCGACCGGCCTCGACGATCTGTCGGCCGCCGACGAAAACGCTGGTGGGGCGCGGCGGCTGGGCGAGCATCAGTGCGCCGAGCGGATCCTGGGCGAAGGCCCCGGCCAGGGCGGGGTCGGCGGTATCGAAGAGGGCGAGGTCGGCGGCGGCCCCGTTCTCCAGACGGGCGAGTTCGGGGCGGTGCAGCACGGCGGCCCCGCCGACGGTCGCCAGCCGGAAGGCCTCGGCGGCGGTAAGGCCGGCCGGGTCGCCCATCACCCGCTGCAAGAGCAGGGCCTGCCTGGCCTCCGCCAGGAGGTTGCCGCCGTCATTGCTGCTGCTGCCGTCGACCCCGATGCCCACCTTGACGCCCGCGTCGATCATGCGGCGGATGGGAGCGATGCCGCTGGCCAGCCGCATGTTGGACGAGGGGCAATGGGCGACGCCGGTGCCCGTCTCGGCCAGCAGGCGGATCTCGTCGTCATCGAGATGCACACAGTGGGCGAGATAGACGTTGTCCGCCAGCCACTGGTGCTGGTGCAGGTACGCGATGGGCCGTACGCCGAACCGCTCGATACAGAACCGCTCTTCGTCGAGCGTCTCGGCCGCGTGGGTGTGCAGCAGGGCGTGGTGCTCAAGGGCCAGGCTGCGGGTTTCATCAAGGAGTTCGGGGGTGATCGAGAAGGGCGAGCAGGGGGCCAGGTCGATTCGCCGCATGGCCAGCGGGCGGGCGTCGTGGAAGCGCAGGAGGGCCCGCTGGCAGTCGGCCAGGATGGCCTCGTGGCTCTGGACGCAGGTGTCGGGTGGCAGCCCACCCGCCGACTGCCCGAGGCTCATACTCCCGCGGCAGGCGTGGATGCGGATGCCGAGCAGCTCGGCGGCCTCGAGCACGGCTTCGATGCTTACATCGCTGCCAGCGGGGAACAGGTAATGGTGGTCGCTGGTCGTGGTGCAGCCGCTCAGCAGCAGCTCGGCCAAGCTGACGGTGGCCGCCTGGCGCAGGGCGTCGCCGGTCAGCCCCTGCCAGCGGCCGTAGAGCGTGGTGAGCCACAGGAACAGCCCCGCGTTTTGAACGGCGGGCAGGCAACGGGTCAGTGACTGGTAGAGGTGGTGGTGGGTATTGATGAGGCCGGGGACCACGAGCAGGCCGTCGCCGGGGATGAGGGTGACGCCGCCGGGTTGCCATGCCTCGCGCGGGTCGCGACCGGCCTGCACGGCCAGGGCGCAGTCGACCTGCTCTTCGGTCACGTGGCCCAGGTCGATGAGCGTCTGCCCGATGACGCCGCGGGCGAGCTTCTGCCGTTCGAGGGCCTCCTGCACCTGTGGCTCGGTGACGACGCCCATGGCGATGAGGATGCTGCCGAGCGGTCGGCCGCGAAGTTGATCGACGGGCGGCAGGTTGGCCACACATGCGGGGGGGCGGGCGGGCAGGTCGCTCGTCGGCCCGACGTGCGTGATCCGCCCGTCTTCAAAGGCGATCGAGGTATCGTGCAGGACGACGACCTCACCGTCGCGGCAGGTGACGGCCGTCGCGTGGTCGATGCGGGTCTTCATCAGGGCTCCTGTCCAATCGCTCCCTTACGGTCGCGGCTCTGCTTACGGTCGCGGCTCTGTAGCGGTCGCCCCCCGTGGCGACCGGTGTGGCACCGGACCTCGGCGAGCTCCCCTCGGCAAGCTCGGGGCCTGAGCCTGTCGAAGGCGGTCGAGCCGCGTCTCGCCGGTGCGCGTCGGCCACGGGGGGCCGACGCTACGGGGTTTATCCCTCCGCCATGCGGCTCCAGAGGCGTCGGGCCTCGTCGGTCGAGCGGCGGCGGAGTTCGGATTCATCGCCGCCAGTCCAGACGCGGTGGCGTAGCCGCCATTGTCCGCCGATCATGACGCTTCGCGTGTGCCGGGCGGCCAGAGCGAAGATCAGATGACCCGCGAGGTTGCCGCCGTCGAGCGGCGTGGCCGGCACGTAGTCGGTCACTAGCACGTCGGCGACCGCACCGACTGCGAGCGTCCCGAGCCGCACACCCAGCCGGCGGCCCGCCAGGCGAGCGGACTCGGCCAGCATATCCACCAGTGCGTCGGGTGCCAGCCCCGCGCCGCCGTCGCGCGATTTGTACCAGCCTGTTGCCAGCTCGGCGAGCATGTCCGAGCCGATGCCGTCGGTACCGAGGACGATGGGGCGGCGGACAGCGGCAAGCGGTGTGTAGCCGACGGCGTTGTTCATGTTGGAACGTGGGTTGTGGGCCAGGGTGATGGGCGAGTCGGCCAAGCGGTCCCAATCGCTCGGAGCCAGGTGCGTGCCGTGGGCCAGGAGGGACGGCAGGTCGAGCACGCCGGCCCGGGCCAACCGGTCCATCACGCCCGCACCATACTGTTGGCGGCAAAGGGTGTCGTCGCAGGGATCCTCGGCGACGTGGATGTGCACGCCGACCTGGTATCGCACGGCGAGGTCCGCGACCGCGGCCAGCGAGGCGTCGCTCAGGGTGAAGGCCGCGTGGGCCCCGACCAGGGCGGCAAACCAGCCGTCTCCAGAGGATGCGTCAGGAGCGCGTGGCGCATCAGAGCCGCGGCAGTGCCGCAGATAACGCTCGTTCTCCGCGAGGCCCGCCCGGCAACCGTCGGGGCCGTTGCGGTCCGTGGTCTCGTAGCAAAGCACGCCGCGCAGCCCGGCGGCCCGCAGGCCGGCTTCGATCGCGTCGAGGCTGCCTTCAATCGCCGCCGGCGAGGCGTGATGGTCGATGACCGTGGTCGTGCCGCAGTGCAGGGCGTCCAGCCCGCCAATCGCGGCGCTCGTTTCGCACAGAGGCAGATCCAGTGCCCGATCCAGCCGCCACCAGACGGCTTCGAGAATCTCGTGCAGCCCGCGCGGTGCGCCGGTCGGCGGAGGCATTCCGACCGCCAGGGCGGAGTACAGGTGCGTGTGTCCGTTGACCAGGCCGGGCATGACCACAGCTCCACCGGCATCGACCACCTCGTCGCCGTCGGCAACGTCTACGCGAGGGCCCGTTGCGGCGATGGTCCCACCCACGATGCGCAGCTCACCGGGCCGGGCGTCGCGGCGATCCGGATCGAGCAGGCAGGCGTTGCGAATGATGATGGCCATGGCGGTTCGTTCCTCAGCCTTCGCAGAAGCGTTGCACCTCTTCGAGTCGCGGCGGGATGTCCACGGGGGCGCCGGCGGCCCGGCTCGCGGCGTCAACGTCCTTGAGCCCGTTGCCGGTGATCACCGCCAGCACGGAGGCCTCGGGAGCGATGATCCCGTGGCGCACCGCACAGCGCACGCCGGCCACCGCGGTAGCCGCCGCGGGCTCGGCAAACACGCCCGCCAGTCGGCCCGTGTCTCGCATCGCCGCCAGGATCGCCTGGTCGGAGACCTCGATATACGTTCCGCCGCTCGCCCGCACCGTCCGCACGGCCTTGTCGAGGTTGCGGGGCACGGCCACGTTGATGCTGTCCGCCAGCGTGCCCGGCTGAGTATCCACGTCGCACGCCTCGCCGTGAAACGCCCGCGCGACCGGGGCCATGCCCGCCGCCTGCACGCCGAGCAGACGCGTCTGCCAGCCGATCAAGCCCAACTCGCGCATCTGTTCGAGCCCCTTGCCGACGCCCGCGATGGTGCATCCGTCGCCGACGCTGACTACCACCCAGTCGGGCGGATCGTCGCGGCACTGTTCGGCGATCTCCAGGCCGGCGGTCTTCTTGCCCTCGACCAGGTAGGGGTTGATCGCACAGTTGCGGTTGTACCATCCAAAGGTGGCACAGGCTTGCGAGCACAGGTCGTAGGCCGCCGCGTAGGTATCCTGCACCCTGAAGACCGTGGCCCCGTAGATGAGCAACTGGGCGATTTTGGGGGCGGGGGCGGTCCGCGGCACGAAGATCACCGCGGGCAGGCCGGCTACGGCGGCGTAGCCGGCCAGGCTGGTCGCCGCGTTGCCCGTGGAAGCGCACGCGATGGTCGTCGCACCGGCGGCCAGGGCCCGCGCCACCCCCACCGATGAGGCCCGATCCTTGAAGGAGGCGGTGCCGTTGCGTCCCTCATCCTTGAGCCGCAACCGGCGCACGCCCAACTCGGCGGCCAGCCGCGGGGCTTCCACCATCGGACTCCATCCGACCGGCCAATCGGGGCAGGTGTCCAGCGGCAGCAACTCCCGGTAGCGCCAGTGCGTTCGCGGCCGCTCGGCCAGCGCTTCCCAGGTCAGCGACTTGCGGGCCGCCGCCAGATCGTAGCGCACGTCGAGAATGCCGCGGGCCGGCCCGCACGCGTCGCAGGTATAGCGCAGCGGCCCCTCGGCGGACACCCGGCCGCAGCACACACAAACCATGTCGGTGACCAGAGACATCGTCCATCCACGATATCACGCGGGCCACACCGGGTCCATGACCGAGTCGGCGGGGCCCGTTGGCAGGACCAAGGCAACTTGTTGCTGTTCGTCGCATACGGCGGGTGGCCCATTCTTGCGCAGCAAGGGTGGGCTCGCGATGATCGAACGCGTGACGGGTGGCATGGGTCGGTACTCCGACCCGTGGTTGGGCCGGGAGAGGCCACGGGCCTGAGTACAGGCCCATGCCACCCCCCACATCATCGTCAGCCCACCCATCGCGTTGCGATGGATGGGCCACCCGCCCAAGCTGTCACGGCCCCCGGTGAGCATGGGCGCTTACGGCTTGCCGCTCGATGGGGCCGAAACTATATTGAATAGTGCATGTTGTACCAACCGCAGATTCTGGAGGAGGCCCTGGCCCTCAAGGCCGACCTGGGCGGCGACGTGGACGCTCTGGCCGGCGGGACCGACCTGCTCGTGGCCTTGAACCGCGGTCAGTGGCGGCCGAAGAACGTCCTCGATCTGTCCAAGGTGGTGGGAAGATCTGAAATCCGTCAAGATAACGGCAGCTATGTGGTCGCCCACGGCGTGTCCTACACGCAGCTTACCCGGCTGCCGGTGCGGGTGCTGGCGGAGGCGTCGCTGAGCATCGGCGGGCCGCAGATCCGCAACCGGGGCACGCTGGCGGGCAACCTGGGCACCGCCTCACCGGCGGGCGACGGATGCGTGGCCCTGCTGGCCCTGCACGCCGAGGTGGAGCTGACCCGCGCCGGCCGCGGTTCACGCCGTCTGCCCGTCCGCGACTTCTTCCTCGACTATCGACGCACGGAGCTGCAACCGGAGGAGCTGATTACCCGCGTTTTCTTCCCCGCCGACTGGACCACCGCGTGGTACAAGATCGGCAAGCGGGGCTCGGTGAACATCAGCATCGTCTGTGCGGCCGTCGCCCGCTCGCCGCAAGGAAAGCTCGGCATCGCTTTCGGCTCCGTCGGGCCGTACCCGCTGGCCGCACCCAAGACCGAGGCCCTGCTCAACGACACCGCCCTGACCCCTGAGTTGATCGACGAAGCCGCGGCCCTGGTTCAAACGGAGGTCTCGCCGATCTCCGACCACCGCTCGTCGGCGGCGTACCGGCGGGCGATGTGCGGCACGCTCCTGCGGCGGCTGCTGACCGAGCACTTTCTGGACGGGAGGTCCTGACCATGCCCGCGGACGTGATGGAACACGGCGGTGCGGTGCCCCCGGCGGATGAGTCGATCTGGCACTGGCGATGCACGGTCAACGGGCAGCGCATCGAGCGCGACCTGCCCGCCTCGACGACGCTGCTGAACGCCCTGCGCGATCATTGTTCGCTGACCGGCACGAAGGGGGCCTGCGAGGAGGGCGAGTGCGGCTCGTGCACCGTGCTGCTGGACGGCGTGCCGGTCAACAGTTGCCTCGTCCTGGCCGCTCAGACTCAAGATCGCGAGGTGATGACCATCGAGGGCCTGGCCCACGGCGAGAAGCTGCATATTCTGCAGGACAAGTTCCTGGCCACCGGGGCGGCCCAGTGCGGCTATTGCACACCGGGCCTGATCATGGCCGCCGCCGCTCTGCTGCAGCAGCATCCCGAGCCCACGCCGCGCGAGTTCCTCGAAGGCATGGAGGGCAACATCTGCCGGTGCACGGGCTACAAGGCCATCTCCGAGGCCATCTACCAGGCGGCCGAGGAATGGTCGAGCCCGCGGGAGGCATCCTAATGGCCACCACGCCCGCACCGCCCCCGGTCACCGACGAGCCGCTCATCGAGCCGAGCCCGACGCCCTATGCCGACCCGCCGCCGTCGCCGATCGGCGTGTCCGCCCGCCGCCTGGACGGCCTCGAAAAGGTCACCGGCGAGGCCCTCTACGCCGCGGACCTCTTTCCGCATGAGGCCGACCTGTTTGCCGCCATCCTCCGGGCGCACGAGGCCCACGCCGAGGTGCTGCGCATCGACACGGCACCGGCGATGCAGGTGGCCGGCGTGGTCGGCGTGTACACGCACGTGGACGTGCCCGGCACGAACCGCCAGGGGCTCATCAAGCGCGATCACCCCGTGCTGGTCGAGGACCGCGTGCGCTATCAGGGCGACGCCCTGGCCGTCGTGGTGGCGACGAGCGAGTCGGCGGCGACCGCGGGTCGCGACGCCATCCGCGTGCAGTATCGCCCGTTGCCGGTGGTCGGCTCGATCGACGACGCCCTCGCCCCGGATGCCCCGTTGCTCTTCCCTGACGGCAACGTGATGGGCGGCAAACGCATCCGCAAAGGCGATGCCGACCGGGCCCTGGCCGAGGCCGACGTGGTCGTCAGCGAGACGTTCCAGACGCAGACGGTCGATCACGCGTTCCTGGACGTCGAGGCGGGTATCGCCCGGTGGGACGGGCAAACGCTGGTCATCCACGCCAGCGGCCAGTGGGTGCACGAGGAGCGGCGGCTGATCGCCCTGGCTCTCGGGCTGCCGATCGAGCAGGTGCGGGTCATTCAGCCGGCCACCGGCGGGGCGTTCGGCGGGCGCGAGGACCTGGGCATGCAGGTGCACGTCGGCCTGGCGGCGCTCAAGCATCCTGGCAAGACCATCGCCCTCCGCTACGATCGGGCCGAGTCCATGCACGCCCGCCACAAACGCCATGCCTTGCGGATCCATTACACCCTCGGTGCCCGCAGCGACGGCACCCTCACCGCCGCCAAGATCACCGTCTTCTCCGACGAGGGGGCCTACGCCTCGACCGGGCCGGCCGTCCTCCGCAAAGCCGCCAGCCACTCCACCGGCCCGTACCGCGTGCCCAACGTCCACGTCGACGTCTACGGCGTCTACACCAACAACAACCCCACCGGGGCCATGCGCGGTTTCGGGGCCTGCCAGTTGGCCATCGCCTACGAGGGCATGATGGACCGCCTGGCCCGCAAGCTGGACATGGACCGCGTCGAGCTGCGCCGCCGCAACCTTGTGCGCACGGGCGATGCCGTCACCACCGGGCAGGTCATCCCCATCGCCAGCGGGCAGCAGTGCCTCGATGCGGTGATGGAGCGGTTCCACAACGGGGATCGGCCGCTGGAACCGTTGCCGCCGTATCGCCGCCGCGGCTGGGGCGTCAGCACCATCTGCTTCGGGCTGGGTTACGGCGACGGCTTCCCCGACGCCAGCCGGGCCGAGGTACGCTTCGGCCGCGACGGGTTCCTCGAAGTGCTCACCGGGGCGGTCGAGTACGGCCAGGGCCTGCTCAACATGGTCGCCCAGATCGCCGCCGCCGAACTGGGCATGCCCATCGAGAAGACCCGCGTCGTCTGGGCCGACACCGGACGCACGCTTGAGAGCGGCTCGTCGTCGGCCACCCGGCAGACCTACTTCACCGGCAACGCGGTCAAGCGGGCGGCCAGCGAACTCAAGGAGGAGATTCTCGACGTCGCCGGCACGCACCTGCACGTCCATCCGCACGAGATCGTGCTGCAGAACGGCACCGCGGTCACCCGTTTCGGCGAGCCGCGGAGCGTACCCATCGCCGACCTGGTTGCCGACGGATTCAATCGCGGGTACGAGCTGAGCGTCAAGGCCCTCTACAAGCCCGCCACGGTCTGCGAGGATTTCGAGACCGGCCAGTCGCCCCGGGCGTTCATCACCTATCTCTTCGTCTCGCACCTCGCCCAGGTGGTGGTGGACGTGGAGACCGGGCAAGTCACCGTCGAACGGTACATCGCCTGCCACGATGTGGGCAAGGCGATCAACCCGCAGTCTGTCGAAGGGCAGATCACGGGCGGCGTCGCCCAGGGCATCGGCATGGCCCTCATGGAGGAGGTGGTCATGCGCGAAGGCCGGATGGCCAACGCGAACTTCACCGACTACATCCTGCCGACCTTCCGCGACGTGCCGCCGGTGGAGACGATCATTCTGGAAAACCAGGATCCCGGCGGGCCGTTCGGGGCTCGCGGCGTGGGCGAGCCGCCGCTGATTGCCGCGGTGCCGGCCGTGCTGAACGCGATCCATGACGCTCTGGGCGTCGCCCCGCACACCACGCCCTGCACCCCGCAGCGCGTCTGGGAGCTGCTGCACCCCGAGCAGGCGGAGCCGCCGGCCGACACCCGCTTCCGCACCGCGCCCGCTCATGCCCGCCCGTAGCGGCCGCCCCCCGACTTCGGCGAGCTCAGCCGAGCCGTGGCGGCCGAGGACGCAAGGATGAGCCGGGGACGCAAGGATGAGCCGGGGACGCAAGGATGAGCCGGGGACGCAAGTCCCCGGGTGGGATCGGGGATCGGGGGTCGGGGGTGGGGGAAGCCCAGTGATAACCGGCCCGGGTGAGGTCGTCCTGGTGATGCGGGCAGATGCTGGCGGGCCGGTTATCCCTGGGCTTGGGCAACTTGTTGATGGAGTTTCAGTCCTCCACGAACAAGTTCGCTCGGTCCGGATCGACTTGGGAAACGACGACCATGGAACTCAACGGCAAAGTGGCACTGGTGACCGGGGCGGCGCAACGTGTCGGCCGTGCCATCGCATTGGAACTCGCCCGCGCCGGCTGCGACGTGGCCGTCCACTGTCATACCTCCATCGCCGCGGCCGAGCAGACTGCCGATGCCATCCGCGACTTGGGCCGTCGCGCCGCGGTGACTCCCGGCGACCTGGCCGACCTGGCGACGCCCGAACGCATCGTCGGCAAGGCCGCTGAGGAGCTGGGCGGATTGCAGATTCTAGTGAACAACGCGGCCGTCTTCGCGAAGACACCGCTCGAACAGGCGGACGCGCCGACCTGGGAACGCCTGCTGCGGATCAACACCATCGCCCCCGCTCTGCTCGCCCGGGCAGCGGCACCGTTCATGCGGGCGGCCGACGGCGGGCGCATTGTCAACCTCGTCGATATCCTCGCCGAGCGTCCCATCAAGCGGTACGGGCCGTATTGTGCCTCGAAGGCCGCCCTGGTCGCCCTCACGCGGTCCCTGGCCCTGGAACTGGCCCCGCAGATCACGGTCAACGGCATCGCCCCCGGCATCGCCATCTTCCCCGACGACTACGCCCCGGCCCTGCGGCAGCGGCTCGTCGCCCGCGTGCCCCTGGGTCGCGAGGGCACCCCCCAGGAGGTCGCCGCCCTAGTCCGCTTCCTGGCCGCTGAGGGCGATTATCTCACCGGGCAGATCGTTAACCTCGACGGGGGATCGTCGATCAGTCCGTGACTGGTGCCGCGGCTTTCCACCGTCCCGTGCGAAGCCGCAAGCGGCGGAAACGACGGATCGCGAGTCAACTCAGCGGACGGCTTGCCTCTTCGCGACGCACCCGTACAATCCAACCTCGCCGGGCACGCTTCCGAAACCGTCGCCGCCGCGAGCGGAAGGGTAGCGGTCCCAGCGCCGCGGTGAACGGCGCCTTCTCTGATCAGCGAGTGTCCGATGAGCGTGGTCATTATCGGTTCCGGCAACTGGGGGACGACGCTGGCGGGGCTGATCAACCCCGAGCAGCCGGTGCGCCTCTGGTGCAAGTCCGCCGACCTGATCGAGCCGGCCCGCCAGACGCTGGGCCAGGTCGTCGGGGCCGATCGAGTGCCCGTCACCATCGAGACGGCCTTCGCCTCGCCGCTGTCCGCCGCTGACGTGGTGATTCTCGTGGTGCCCTCGTCGCAGGTGGAAGTGGTCAGCCTGCGGCTTCGCGAGCACTGCCGTCCGCCCTTGCCGGTGATCGTCACCGGCTCGAAGGGGCTGGAGCGGGCCACGTTCCGCACCATGAGCCAAGTGATCTCCGACGTCTGGCCCGAGGCCACGGTGGCCGTGCTCTCCGGGCCGACCATCGCCCGCGAAATCGCCCAGGGCCGGCCGGCCAAGCTGGTCCTCGGCTGCGAGAACGTCCACGTCCTGCTCCGCGTGGCCAAGACGCTGCGCAGCGACCGCCTCCACCTGGACATGACCCGCGACAAGGTCGACGTCGAGCTGTGTGCCGCCATGAAGGGCGTGTTCGCCATCGGTGCGGGCGTCATCGCCGGCCGGGGGCTCGGCTGCAACGACATGGGCCTGCTCTTGACCTACGGCCTTAAGGAGATGGGCAACCTCGCCCATTTTCTCGGCATCTCCACCGCCCACGTGTTCGGCATCGCCGGCCTGGGCGACCTGGTCGCCACCTGCTTCAGCCCGGACAGCCGCAACTATCGGCTCGGCCAGCTCCTGGCCCAGTCCGTACCGCTCAAGGAGGCCCTGGCTCGCGTCAACATGGTCGTCGAAGGGGCCATGACCGCCGCCGCCGTCTCCGAGATGGCCGCCCTGCGCATCCAGGTCCCCCTGTTCACCGCCATTGCCCGCATCGTGGAGAACCCCTGCCCGGCCACGCTGGAGCATTTCGAGCAGATCCTCTTTGAATATCCCGGTGCCCCATGAAGGCCGTGATCCTGGCTGCGGGAACCGGACGGCGGCTCGGCCTGGACTACCCCAAGTGCATGGCGGACGTGGGCGGCACGAGCATCATCGGCCGACAGTTGGCCGCCTTCGCCGCCGCCGGCGTGACCGACTACGTGGTGGTCGTCGGGTACGAGCAGCACCGGCTCCGCGCCCACCTCGAGGGCCGGCCCGGCCGGTTTACCTTCATCGTCAACGAGCGATTCGCCGAGACCAATACCATCTTTTCGCTCTACCTGGCTAAGAGGGAGATGACCGGCCCGTTCTACTATGCCAACGCGGACGTGGTCTTTGACCGCCGGCTGCTCGATCGGCTCGATGGTACCGCCGGCCCGGCCGCCCTGGCCGTGCAGCCCGGCCGCTGCGGCCAGGAGGAGGTCAAGGTCATCGTGCGCGACGGACGCATCCTCCGCATCGGCAAGCGCCTCGACCCGGCCGACTGTTTCGGCGAGTTCCTCGGCGTGGCCCGCTTCGGCGAGCAGGCCGCCGCTCCCCTGACCGCCATGCTCGAACGCTACATCGAATCCAAGGGCGTTGTCGCCGACTACTTCGAGCGGGCGGTCAACCGCCTCTGCACCCACTGGGTGCTCACTCCCGTGGACGTCGGCGATCTGCCCTGCTGTGAGATCGACTTCCCCGAGGACCTGGCCTTCGCCCGCGAACAGCTCGCCCCCCGCCTGATGTCCTGAACACGCGGTATGGGTCGCAGGGTTGGTGTGCCCTTGAGTCGCTCCCCCAGGTTCAAAGAACCTGGGCCACCCTGCCACCCTGCCTGCTGTCCTGAACACGCGGTCGGCCCCATCTGTGTCCATCTGGGTGATCTGTGGGCAGAGTCTTCCCCGGGCTACAGTATGTACTGCGGGATCTTCAGCAGTTCGCCGTCCTTCATCGCGGATTGGTGGGCCACGATGCCGCTGACCGTCATGTTCAGGGCCTGGGCGACATCCACGAGGGGCCGGCGGTCGGCCAGGATGGCCTCGACAAACTCGCTCATCAGATAGCCGTGCGACCCGCCGTGTCCGCCGGCCTCGACCCCCGGAGGCAGCGGTGGACGGTTGATGGCGGGCCGTTCCGCCTGATCGCCATGGCCGCTCTGGAACTGGCCGTAAAAGCTGCCCTTCTGGCCACGAATGCGGCCCATCTCTCCGGAGTAGCCCGGCGTGTCCCAGCTCACGGCCATTCGGGCCATGCCGCCCTCGTGCGTACGAAACATCGCGATTTCCGTACCGAAGGGGTTTTTGTAGCGATTGTTCTCCGGCAGCAGATGCTCGATCACGCTGGGCATGCCCATGCAGGAGACCTCGGTGAAGCTGCCGCCGGTCACCCCCACGAAGTAGGCGTTCGAATGCGTCGGATACCACTGCGGGGGCAGGCCGTCGCGCCAGCCCTGGTACGATGCGATCGGCACGCTCATGAAGTGGTAGTATTCGCCCTCCGCATAGACGATCTTGCCCAGCTCGCCGGCGTTGTATAGCTCCCGCATGGCGTACAGATCGTTGTGGAAGCTCGAGGTCTCGAACATCATGTATTTGCGGCCGGTGGTGTTGACGGCTTCGAAGAGCTGGTCGGCCTCCTCAAGCGACCCATAAACTGCGGGTACGGCGGAAGCGACATGCTTGCCGGCCTTGAGCGCCGCGATGGCCAGGCGGGCATGGCTCGGGGCATCGGTGGCCACGAACACCGCTTCGAGCGAGTCGTCCTTGATCATCTCTTCGCACGAGGCATACGTTTTCTCGCACCGGCAGATCTTGGCCAACGCGGCACATTTGTCAGCATCAAGATCGGTCACCGCGGCTACTGACACGTTGGGATGGTTTTGGAAGCCGAAAGCCGCTCCGAACCGGCACACGCCGTACCCGGCGATGCCCACGCGGATCTTGCGGTCCGAGACCGGCCGCCAACTCTTGGCGGCTTCCGTGTCGGTTTCGGCTTTCTCGAAGCCCTGGATCGGCTTCTCTTCGGCATGGCCCGTCTGCTGCAGTCCCAGAGCGGCAGCGCCGAGACCCACCGCCTGTAGAAACGAACGTCGCGTAGAATCGTGCATCACGGTTCCTCCAAGTGATGTATGCTTCGCGAAGAGGCAAGCCGGATCGCAGGCTTCCCTCGCGGATCACACACTTCATCCTTCATCCTTCATTCTTTAGCCTTTAGCCTTCAGCCCCCCCAGGAAACACCATATCCACCACGCGCAGCTCTACGCTGGTGCGGCCGTTGAACGCATTGAGCGTCGGCTCGAAGGCCACGCGGCAGCGGCGGTGCTCGAGCAGCGGTTCGAGCCACTCCTTTTGTCCGAAGGCGATGGCCCGACGACGCGTCTGGCCTTCACGGACCGTAAACGCCAGGTGCGTGCCCGTCGAGCCGACCAGACGGGGCTCACCGTCCAGGTCCAGCCAGGCCGAGGCGAACTTCGGCTTGGGATTGCCGCGTCCGAACGGCCGGAGCCGGTCCAGATCGCTCACCAGGGGTTCCGTCAATTCGCCAAGGCGTACCTCGGCGTCCAGGTGCAGTGCGGGTACAAGATCGCGGGCGGTCAGCAGGTTGTTGGCCCGGCCGACGAACGCCTCGGTGAAAGCCTCGACCCGGCCCCTGGCGATACGCAGGCCGGCGGCCATCTCATGCCCCCCGCAGGTCACCAGCATCGAGGCACAGTCGGTCAACGCGCGGTGGAGATCGAAACCTTCCACGCTGCGGCCGGACCCCTGGCCCTCGTCCCCGTCCAGGGCGATGAGCACCGTGGGGCGGCCGAAACGCTCGACGATCCGCGAGGCGACGATGCCGATGACGCCGGCATGCCAGTTCTCGCTGGCCAGGACGATGCCTCGCCGGGCGTCGGAGGCCAGACGCTGTGCGGTGATCCGTTCGCAAGCCTCCTCGAAGATGCGCCGCTCGGTCGTCCGGCGGTCGCGGTTCTGCTGTTCGAGGAACGCGGCGATCTCGCCGGCGCGGGTTTCGTCCGCGTGGGTGAGCATCTCGACGGCCTGCTGGGCGTGCCCCATGCGGCCGGCGGCGTTCAGCCGGGGCGCCAGCCAGAAGCCCACGTGCTCGCTGCTGATCTTCTGGTCCGCCAGTCGCGAGACCGCGATCAAGGCGCGCAGCCCCGCCAGCTTCGACTCGGCCAGGCCCATCAATCCGAACCGGGCCAGCACGCGGTTCTCACCCCGTAGCGGTACCACGTCAGCGATGGTGCCCAAGGCCGCCAGGCCGGTCGCATCCACCAGAAACTCCCGATACTGGCTGTTCACCCGCTCCGATCCGCACAACACCCGGGCCAGCGCCCAGGCCAGCTTGAACGCCACACCCGCCCCGCACAGCTCCGGGTTCGGGTACGCGCCCGTCAGCCGCGGGTGCACGACCGCATCACATTCCGGCAGCGCGGCTCCCGGCGGGTGGTGGTCGGTGATGATCAGCGTCAGCCCCAGCTCACGGGCCAGGCGGGCCTGCTCGACCGCGGTCACGCCGCAGTCCACGGTAATGACCGTATCGGCTCCCTCGACGGCCAGTTGGCGCAGCGCGTCGCTGTTCAGGCCGTACCCTTCCTCCAGGCGATGCGGGATGTAATAGCCGACGTCGGCCCCGGCAAGCGTCAGCAGGTGCCACAGAATGGCCGTGCCGGTAATGCCGTCCACGTCGTAGTCGCCGTAGATGACGATGCGTCGGCGATCGCGAACCTTGCCGGCAATCAGCGCGGCTGCCTCCTCGGCGCCTGGCAGCAGCCGCGGGTCCGGCAGCGTCTTGAGTTGCGGGTCGAGGAACAACTGCGCATCGGTCGGGTCGGCCAAGCCCCGGTTGAACAGCACCTGGGCCATCAGTGCCGACATGCCCATCGCCCGTGCCGCTTGCTCCCGGCCGGGCCAGACCGGCGCCAGCGTCCAATGCCGAGTCGTCTGTGCAGTGCTCATGGTTCGTTCGGTCACGCGCATGCTCCAGCCGCCAGTATAGGTCTGCACGGCCGAACATGATACTGCCGGCGAGCCAACGAGCCGCGGGGCTTCAGCCCGCGCGGTGGTCCCTTGCGCGGCGGACGTTGTTCCCCTTCGAGGCGCCGCGCGGGCTGAAGCCCCGCAGCTCGTTGGATTCCCCGTGACCGGCGGCTATCCTGACCGTCGCGATGGGTTCGACGCACGGAGTCAGACACGCCTGGTTGAGGGCCTTGGGAGCCGAGGATCTGCCGGCACAGTTCACGCTGCCGGATGGCGACTACCGCCACGTGCGCACTTACAAGCATGATTTCTTCGCCGCGACGGGGCTCTACGAGGGACCGGGCGGCCGTGTGATCCTCAAGGTCGGTCGCACCGCCCGCCTGCTCGGGCTGCCGATGGCCTGGCTGGGGCGCTGGCTCAGTCGGCGTGAGTTGGCCATCTACCAGCAGGCGGACGGCATCGAGGGTGTGCCGCCCTGCCTCGGCGGTCACGGCCCGACCGGCCTGGTGCATGTGTTCGTCGAGGGCCACCCGCTGCAGCGCGGCGAACGGGTGGACGATGCGTTCTTCGGCCGGCTGAAGCGGTTGCTGGCCGACCTACACCGCCGGGACATCGCCTACGCCGACCTGGAAAAACGTGAGAACATCCTGGTCGACGCCGCGGGGCGGCCGGCGCTGATCGACTTCCAGATCTCGTGGTGGTGGCCGCGCGAGGCGTCGGCACGGCCGGGCGGCGCGGCCAGGCTGCTACCGGACTTCATCGGCCGGTACATCCTTGCCCGGCTGCAGGCCGCCGACGCCTACCACCTGCTCAAGCACTGGCGGCGGCATCGGCCGGACCTGCTCACTGCCGAACAAATCCGGGCGTCGTACCAGGTTGGCGTGCACATCCGGCTGCACCGCCGCATCGCCCGGCCGTTGACCTGGGTCCGGCGAACGGTGCTCAAGCTGCTGACCGGCCGCTCGCGGTCGCCCAAGCAGGACGGCCCCGAGTTCGTTGATCCGCCGCCACCCCACGCCTGACTCGCGATCAAAACGCGCGAACCGGCTTGCCTCTTCGCGGAGAAAGCATACAACCTACCCCTGCGGGCGCCGGTTCTCGCAGCGGTGCAACGGCGGTGGTACACAGATGCACTTGGATAAGCGGCAAGGAGACTTGGTGCACGCCTTCCGGGAGCAGGTGGAGCGGCAGTTGGCCCGCGAACCCGGCTTCGGGGCCGTGAGCCGGCATGACCGCCTGGACCGTCCGGGGCTCGTCACCCGCTGGTTGGCCGACAAGCGGGTCTGGTACGAGCTGGACGTCCGGCCCACACTGCCGCAGGTGCGCGTGGGCATGCTGACGGACGATGCCTACCGCAGCCGCGACTTCGAGGGCCTCATCGCGGACTCCGGCGATACCCTGCAGGAGCTGATCGAGTTGGGGTTCGCAACGGCCGGCTTGACGTGGCACGAGCCGCCGGTAGAGCATTACTGCGAACTTGGCCGGTTTTTTTACTTCGCGACCCCGGTTGACCTGGAATCGCTGGACGAACTGGGGGACAAGGCGCTACCCGACCGGATTTGTCGTATGCTGAAAGGGTATCATCTGGCGTTTACCGGCCGGGTGCAGTGAACCCGCGAGGTAACCATCACCATGACCGCCGACGCAGCCGACGTTCCCGCGAAGCCCGTGCACACCCTGCTGGTGATCGACGACGACGTCGTGACCCGGATGGGCAGCATGGTTCGTCATCTGTGCGTGGGGATGATCGACGAAGCGGTGCAGGTGACGGTGCTGAACCGGGCGTCGAGCCTGCAGGCGCTGGAAAGTGCCGGCCCGGCCCGGGTGGTCACGCTCCCCCGGCGGCGCTGGCTGCGACCCGATCCCGGAGCCGCGGCGGTGCTGCAGATGCTGGGCGGTCAGCAGCCGGGTGCCGTGCATGGCATGTCGGCGGATCTGGCCCGGCGGGCACAGCCCTGGTGTGCCGAATGGCAGTGCCCGCTTGTGGCCCACGTGACGGATCTCGTCGACGTCGAGGCGGTCGGGTCGTGCGCCACGGCCGCCGACCTGACCATCGCGGTGATCAGCCCGAGTTTGGAGCGTGCCCTGCTCCAGCGCTGGCCCCAGTTGCATGGCCGAGTGCGGGTCGTGCCGCCGGGGTTGCCCGCCCAATCCACACCGGCCAGTCTTGCCGAGGCGGATCGTGTTCCGACGGCCATCGTCACCGTGCCTCTGACGCGCGACTGCGGGCTCGACCTGGTGCTGCGGGCGCTGCGCTCGATCGTCAAGGACATTCGCGAGGTCCAACTCTTCGTCATGTCCCTCGGCCGCGCCGAGCGGTTTTTCCGCCACCAAGTCGACGAGTTGGGCCTGCGACCTTACGTCACGTTCGCCGGGGAGTCGAACAACTGGCCGGTGCTGCGGAAGGTGATGGAGTCTGCCGACTTCCTCATCAAGCCCGACCCGGCCGCTCGATTCACGCTGAGCGGGCTGACCGCGCTGGCCGGCGGCCTGTGCATCCTCGCTCCGGTGACCACCACGGAGGACTACCTGATCGACCAGCAGACGGCCGTGCTGTTCGACCCGGCCCGGCCCAAACATCTGCTGGAGCAGTGGGCCGCGCTGTTGGCGGATCCGACCGCCGCTCGCCAGTTGGCGACGAGTGCGCTGGACTATGCCCGCACCCATCACCAGGCGAGCATGATGGTGAGCCGAACCGCCGCCCTGTACCGTGAGCTGGGCGTTTGAGCGTGGCGCGTGCACGCTCTCGTGTGCCACTGCCGCTTGCGGCTTCGCAGGGCACCGAGAACGCTTATCGCTCCGGTCTGGAGCGGATCGCGATTAGAAACAACGGCCCGGATTCAACTTGCGGGGCCGCGAAACGTGGCGTAGAATACTTGCGTGAAAGGCAACTCTTTGCTTCAGCGGTGTTTACGGCATTGGGCCTGTCTCCGAGGAGACGGCCGGGGACACGATGTTGGCCCAGTCATGGGCGACGCCGGCCCGGCCGCCCTCTCGTCAGGTGATGCGGGCATGGGACGGAGGCCCAGCACCGGCGAGACGCCGGTGCCACACCGGCGGACAACCCCAGCAGGCACCGCGGTGATCGCGCCCCGGGCGCGCGGGTTCGCCGTCGCGGCGGCCTTGGCGGCCTGTGCGGTGGTCTGGCCGCTGGGGCTCGGTGAGCAGGGACACATCGTCCGCGGTGATGAGCCGGCCCAAACGCGACCGGCCGAGGCGGTCGAGTCCGCACCGACGACCTTACCGGCCGACCGATCCTTCGGCGACGCAGCCATTCTCTCCATCAAAGGGGTCATCAGCGAAGTCACCCGCGACAGCCTCAAGCGGCGGCTCAAGCAGGTCGAGGAGAGCGGCGCCTCGCTGATCATCTTCGAGTTGGATACCCCCGGCGGAGCCCTCGGGGCCACCCTGGATATCTGCAACATCATCAAGGAGCTGCGCGACTCGGGCACCGCGGTCTACGCCTGGATCAACAAACAGGCTTTCAGTGCGGGCACCATCATCGCCCTGGCCACCGACGGCATCGTCATGGCCCGCAACGCGACCATGGGTGACTGCCAGCCCATCATGGTCACCGGCACCGGGGTCTCGGCCATCCCCGAGGAGCTTGAGGCCAAGACCACCAGTCCGTTGCTGGCGGAGCTGCGCGATTCCGCGCGCCGCAACAGCTATCCGCTGGCCATGGTGTACGCTCTCATTCGGCCCGAGATGCAGATGTTCTGGCTGGAGAACAAGGACACGGGTGAGCGGCGGTTCGTGGATCTCTACGACCGCGATCGGCTGTTCGGCCTCGAGGCTGACAACCGCGGGGACGATAAGACCGACGACTCCGACGAGGGTAAGAGCAGCCGCCGGCGCACCATGCCCGAGCCCATCCCCGACACCGAAAGCCGTACCGCCTGGCGATACGTGACCGAGACGCCGCATTTGTCCAGGTTCGAGCAGCCGATCGTCAGCGAACGGGACCTGCTGACCATGCACACGGATGAAGCCCGGGCCTACGGCTTCTCGCTGGCCACACTCAATAACGATGCGGACCTCCGAGAGTACCTGGGCGTCACGGGTACCATGACGCGACTGGAGAACACCTGGCTGGAAACGGCGATCGAATGGCTGGCCTCGCCGATGGTGCGCAGCGTGCTGTTCCTGCTGATGATGCTCGGGGCGTACACGGAGTTCCAGACGCCGGGTTTCGGCGTGCCGGGAGCGGTCGCCCTGGTCGCCCTCCTTCTGTTTTTGGCGGCGCCCTACCTGGCCGGGACCGCGGTGAGCTGGGAGATCGCGGCCATCGTGGGGGGCGTGATTCTGCTGGCCTTGGAGTTGTTCGTCATTCCCGGCTTCGGCTTACCGGGCATCCTGGGCATCATCCTGATCGCGCTGGGACTGCTCGCGTCGTACGTGCCCCCGGAGCCATCCTACGATCCGGAATGGTTCCGCCTGCCGTCCGTGCCCCAGACCTGGGAATACCTGAAACAAGGGCTTTACTCGCTGGCGGGCGGCCTCACCGCGTCGATCGTGGGCATGTTCCTGATCGCACGGTATCTGCCGCAGACGCCGGTCGGGAGCCGGCTCATCATGCCCAATCCGGTGCACGACGCGGTACAGATCGACGACCCCTACGAGGGGATCGCGCGGGTCGGCGACATGGGGGTCGCGGAGAGTTTATTGCGGCCAGCGGGCAAGGCGCGGTTCGGCGGCCGGCTGGTTGACGTGGTCTCGCAGGGCGATTACATCGAGAACGGGCAGCGGGTACGGGTGGTCGAACGGCACGGCAACCGCGTGGTCGTCCGCCGGGCCGATTGAGATGGTTGATGGAGGACCGAGTCAACTTGTGGATGGATGCGTAGGTGACGAACAGCAACAAGTTGCCTTGGTCCTGAGTCACAGCAACAAGTTGCCTTGGTCCTGGCAAAGGGTCCGTCGATTCTGCCACGGACGCGATAGCGAGGGAACCGGACGATGGGCGACTGGACGGGCATCCTGCTTCTCTACCTGCTGGGCGGCGCCTTGCTGATTATCGAGTTGTTTCTGCCGGCCCATGGGCTGATCGGGGTGATCGGCCTGTGCATCCTGGGGTTCGGGCTCTATGAAGCGTTTATGCGCAGCCAGGCGGCGGGCATGGTCAGCCTGGTCGCTTTGATGATCCTGCTGCCCGTGGGGCTGGTCATCAGCGTGAAGAACTGGCACCGCACGCCCGTGGGCCGCCGGATCTCGCCGCCCAACCCGGAACTCACCGAGCTGGACCGCATGCCGCTCAGCGACTTGCAGGCCCTCGTCGGAAAGACCGGGCGGGCGGTGACCCTGCTGCGGCCGGTGGGCACCTGCCAGTTCGGCGACCGGCGGGTGGAGTGTAAGGCGGAGCAGAGTATGATCGCCAAGGACTCGGAGGTCGAGGCGGTCGGCTTGGCGGACCGAACCGTCGTGGTCCGGACAAGCCCGCGGAACGCGGCGGCCTCGCCGACCCCCGGTCCGTCCCCCGTCGCCTGAACGCGGCGGCTTGGTCGAGCCTCAAGACGGATCATTGGACCGCGGACCGCAAATGGGCGGTTCGCCTTGAACCGGAAAGGAACTGCCATGATGTCTTCCACGTCTGCCTCGAACCTCCTCCTTGCCCAAAACGGCGAGGGCGTCCCGTGGGGTATCGTGGCGATGATCATCCTCGGTATCATCGGCCTGGCACTCCTGATCTTCCTCTGGCAGTTCGTGAGCCTGTGGATTCAGGCCTTCATGAGCAACGCCAACGTGTCGATCTTCGATCTGATCGGCATGAAGTTCCGCAAGGTGGACGCCCGGGTCATGGTGATGAGCAAGATCCGGGCGGTCAAGGCCGGGCTGGGCATCAGTACCAACGACATCGAGACGCACTACCTGGCCGGTGGGCGGGTGCAGAACGTCGTCTCCTCGCTGATTGCCGCGGATCGGGCGCGCATCGACCTGGGCTTCAAGACCGCCTGTGCGATCGATCTCGCGGGGCGCGACGTGCTCGAGGCCGTGCATACCTCGGTCAATCCCAAGGTCATCGACTGCCCGAGCGCGACCAGCGGCAAGAACAGCATCGAAGCCGTGGCCAAGGACGGCATCCAGCTCAAAGCCAAGGCCCGGGTGACGGTGCGGACGAACATCGCCCGGCTGATCGGCGGTGCGACGGAGGAGACGATCATTGCCCGCGTCGGCGAGGGCATCGTGACCAGCATCGGTTCGTCCGAGACCTACAAGGCGGTGCTGGAGAACCCGGACGTGATCTCCAAGCGGGTACTGGAACGCGGGCTGGACGCGGGGACGGCGTTCGAGATCCTGTCGATCGACATTGCCGACGTGGACGTCGGTACCAACGTGGGCGCCCAGCTCCAGGCCGACCA
>CAZEEJ010000018.1:0-43932 GCA_964511155.1 uncultured Planctomycetales bacterium
TTCGGGCTTGGTCATTGCTTGGTCATTGGGCCTTGGACATTGGTCATTCCGCGCAAAAGGAGGGCCCGGCGGGAAAACCCGCCGGGCCCCGAGAGGTTGTGACTGACGACGCGGCCGCTTACGGGCAGGCCGCGACGCTGGTATTGAGGTTGTTCCGGACGATCACCAGGTCGAGGACGTTGACGGTCCCGTCCGCGGTCACGTCCGCCCGGAAATTAGCTCCCGTCGCCGTCTGGTTGAGCACGTTGCGGATATTGACCAGGTCGAGGACGTTGGTCGCCTTGTCACCGTTCACGTCGCCGATCAACGCCCCGAAGCACAGCGTGCTGGTCGAGACGGCCGAGTCATCCGTCGCGTCGGCCACACCGGGGAAGCCCACGGTCAGCGGTGCGGCATTGGTGACGCCCGCCAGCGTGACCGTCAGCGCGTCGCCGTTGACGGACAGCAGGCTCACCGTCCCGCTGCTCAGGGTCACGTCGTTGGCCCCGCCGACCAGTTGGATGTCCCGGTCAAAGGTTACGACCAGGCTGGTGGGGCCGTTGGCCCGGCCCTCGACCGCCCCGGCGGCGGCCACGTCCACGCTGAAATCGCCTTCGACGCCGTGGGTCTTCACCGACTCCGCCGCGGTCAGCACCGGCGGCTCGCCCGGCTCGACGCCGGACACGCCGGTAAGCGTCACGTTATCCACGCGGTTGGTCCCGCCGGTCGCCGTGGTTTCCTGCGACACGAGCCGGACGTAGACCGTCGCCTGATCGTCCAACGCCGGGGCGGCAAACGGACCGAACGTGCTGGCGGCCTGGTAAGTCGCCGACGACCAGCTCACCGCTCCGATGACGTAATCGTCGACCAGCGTGGTCCAGTTCACCCCGTCCGTGCTGATATCCACGTCGAAGGTCCCCGGCCCCGTGCCGCTGCGGGTCTGGTCGAAGGTGATCTCCACCCCGGTATAACCCACCGAGCTGGTCTCGAACTGGTAGTAGTCGCCCGTGCTCCAGAAGTTGGAGCTGAACGACTCGCCCGAGCCGTTGCCCACCGGGTTGCTGTAGACCGTGCCGCCCAGGACGTGCAGGCCGGTGGCGTCACCGGACCCCTCTTCCGCCGCGTGCGGGCCGGCCGTCGCCGGGAGGCTCGTCTCGAACGTCCACTTGGCCAGCACGCCGGGCGGCGCAATGACCGGAAGCACGTGGACCGTAACCGTCGCAGTGTTCGAATCATTGTTCCCATCGTTGGCCACGAAGGTGAACGTGTAGTCGCCGGTGTCGCCCACGGCCGGCGTGTACCGGACCTCATCCGCCGCCAGAGGGCCGCCGCCGGTCACGTCCGCCTCGCCGGCGTTCGGATCGGTCAGCGTGCCCATGGCCGGGCCGGTCACGATGCTGTAGGTCAGCGGATCCGATTCCGGATCGGTCGCCACCAGGGTGATGATCACGCCCGGGCTGGTGTCCTGATCGACGTTGAGTTCGTCGTCGTCGGCCACGGGGGGCGCGTTGCAGATCTCGGTGGGCAGCACGCCGGGGCTGCCGATGTCGCCGCCGGGCGTCGTCCAGGCCTCGCATACACTGTCCGCCGACAGTTTCCAGTTGGCCGCGTCATCGTTGTCCAGCGTCGAGACCTTGCCGTACTCGAGGTAAATGCTGCCGGCGCCGTTGGAGACCGGCCAGCCGCTGCCGTTCTTGTATTCGACCACATCGAGCAGGGCCCCGTCGGAGTCGAACAGCCGCAGCACGTCGGCTGCATTTTCGAGCCGCGGTTCGCCCACGTCGGCCGCCTGCAGCATTTGGATGGTGGCGTTCTGGCCGACAATGTTCCACTCGGTCTCGAAGGCCGCAACGCTGAACAGGGACCGGTCCGGCTTCACGATCACCTGCGTCGAGCCGGCCGGCAGGCTGAAGAAGTAGATGTTGTCCGTCGTGGTCCGCACGTTGTCCCACAGGGTCCCGAGGAAGATGTCCGACTCGGTCAGGTTGGTAATCTCGACCCACTCCCAGTCGCTGTCGAACTGGGGCTCGCCGTCGTTCTTGTTGGCCGGGGCGTACATGATCTCCGTGATCACCACCCGCTCGACGTCCTGCACCCACAGCCGGATGACACCTTCGGTCGAGGGAATGCCGGCCTGGGTGTAGCTGTAGGTGAACTCATACAGGCCCGCCGCCCCGGTGTTGTAGACCACCTCGTTGCTGGCGAGGGCCTGGCCCGCGCCGACCGGCAAGGTCGTGACCGGATCGGTCAGCGAGCCGGAGGCAAAGCTCGTCGGATAGACCGCGGTGACGCCCTGAACGATCTGGTAGTTGGCCTGCCCCGGGTCGCCGGAGGGCAGCGTGATGGCCACCTGCCCGGCGGTCACGTCGGTCACCACCTCCAGGCCTTGCGCACTGAGCACGTCGCCGGGCAGCGTGATCACGGGGACGTTGGCCCCCGGTGCCGTGACCGTCACCGCGATGTCGTCGACCCACACGGTGTCGCCGTCATTCGAGTACAAGCGGGCCTCGACGACCAGACCGGTGTGCCCGCCGCTGACCGTCCAGGTGTGCTGCACCTGGTCCCAGCCCAGGCCCAGGCCGTAGTCCTCGTTGCCGCCGGCGGAGGTGTTGAAGCCCATCACGTCATTAGGATTGTCGTTCCAGTGGCCCCAGATGCGGCACGAGGGCGGTGTGCTGCTGGTACCGTTCTGGGCCGTGTCGTCATAGCGCCAGAAGGAGACGGTCACCTCGTCGCCGTCGACGAGGCCCTTGATCCAGGCCACGTAGGCCTGCGGCGTGGTGCCCGCGCCGCGGACCAGCTTGAGACTGCGACTGCCCGCCTGGACGGGATCCGGCGCGCCGGCATTGCTTGCCGTGATCTCATTGAACTTGCCCAGGATGGTGCCGACCCCATCCTCCCAGCCGTAGCTCCCGTTGACGTTGTCGCCCCGCACATCGGCCGGCATCAGCGCGACCGCCGCCAGACACACACTCAAACACATTGCTCGGTACATCTTTCTGGACCTCCTTAAACTGTCCGCGTGACAAACCAGCCGCTTGCGGCTTCGCACCGCTTCCGTGTGGACTCTTGGCTCCATTATCTCGCCAAACGGTCGCAGTGCCAAGCCCCGATCGGTGGTTTCCGGTTAAGTTTCGGCTAAGTCTGCACCGCCGCCCCCGTCCCCGGCCGGCGCAACTCCCTGTTCATCAGGCAATTATAGCCGCCCAACCGCCGGCGGACACGGCCGATAATTTCGCCCGGGGGCTTGCTGTGCCCGGGGCGAGGATTTACGATGGGGACGGCTTGCTGAAGAGTCGCCCCGCCTGCCTGACCGGGTCCGGTCCAGGCGGCCCCGTCAGAGCCGGGAGGGTACGACCCGCATGTTGAAACAACTGGTGGTCAACGATGACGGCACCGTCAAGCCCGCTTTCGTGTACACCATCCTGGTGGTCGCCATCCTCGTGGCCGGCTACATTGTGGTGCGGGTGTTTCGCACAGAGACGGATCGGCCGATCGCGGTCCAGATGATGTGCTGGACCGAGGGGTGCGGATACACCCAGGCCAGCGCGCCTAAAATTGGAGACCAGATCCCCGCCAAGTGCCCCAAGTGCGGGAACGATACCTTGGCGCCGTCATACACCTGTCCGCGGTGCGGCAAGATCAGCGTGTGGAACTGCTACCGCGGCGTTGCTGAGCCGGACAAGTGCGCCGGCTGTGGCCAGGAGGTGAGATATGGGTTCTAACCGCCGCAAAGCCCGGGAGACAATCGGTCGGCCGGGACAAGCCGGGTTCACCCTGATCGAAGTGCTCGTGGTGGTAGCCATCATCGCCTTGCTTCTGAGCATCCTCCTGCCGTCGCTCAAGCAGGCTCGGGACCAGGCGCAGTCCGCCGTGTGCAAGGCCAACCTCGGGCAGATGACCCGGGCGGAGAACGGCTACCAGACCGAGCACAAAGGCTGGATGCCGGGGTCGCCCCTGACGACAGGCTTCTGGTGGGCAAAAAGTGGTCAAAACATCTGGCACCCATTCATCACGCATCCCACCGCAGGGCGGTTCAACCGCTTCGTCATCGAGTGGTTCGATTTTGCCACGCCACTGCGAGCCCAGAACCAGGGGCGCAGCACCATTCCCGCCGCTCAGAGCGCAGCGACCGTTACCGCAACGCAGGGCTTAATCTGGAAGCTGGCGACAGAGGAACCGTTCCATTGCCCGGCCAACAAACAGATCGCCACGCCCTACAACGGGTCAGGCCCGCAGATCAAGGCCGTCAGTTACCTCTCCACCCAGAACATGATGCGCGGCGGGCCCGGTTTTTACGCCGAGGCGGGGGGACGAGGCTATCTCGCCGACCCAAACAGCATCGGCCAGAGTCCAAACTGGGAGGTGGTTCCCCCGACCGCTTACATGCCACGGCATGAGCGCGCCGGGCGGGAATCGATGAAGGTTTTTGCCGCCGATGGCTTGCGCTTCTACGCAGGCGATGACGCCACCGGTCCGACGATCACCTATAACGTTCGCCCGGCCGAGGCTAAAGGGACCATGACGGGTGAGTCACCGGCCAAAGGCGGGTTCACCGATCCGGCCCATGCCCGCGAGTACCGCATGGCTCGGCGATTCTCTTACCGCCACGGCGACAACAACCAGATCAACGCCGGCTTCCTCGACGGCCACGTCGAGATGCTCAACGTCGACTACCGATCGGATCCGTTCCGCGGCAGTTCGGTCCATCCCAAGTACTGGTACCCCAGCGGCTCGGTAGTCAAGGATCCCAGCGTTCTGCACATGCGCGACATCCCCGCCGGCACCGTCCTGCCTTGACCGGCCGCCTCGGGCGCAGGAACTCCGCTGCCGCTCAGATCGGCCGCCCGCGGGTCGGCGCCGTGCCGGAACGCGCGATTCGCGACCGCAACCCGCGATCCGGCTTGCCTCTTCGCGGCGCACGCGCCAGGTGCTCGCCCCGCCCCCGCGAACGTCACCCTTCCTCTGCCGTCGCGCCGGCTGGTGGCGGCCGTATTCGGGTTCGGGTATCTTGCGACGCTCTTGCGGGCCGAGTTGGGCACCTGAGCGCCTGAGCGGAAATGCGGAGGTATCGATGGCCGAGCACGACAGCGGAGCGGACGGGTCGTCCCCGTACGGCGAGATCCCCCATCACCATCCCCCGGGCTTCCGCGCCCGGCGCGGCCGGAACTGGTTCTCCGTCGGCATGACCTACGCCGCCTACTACTTCAACCGCTACAACCTGTCCTGGGCCGGCACCACGATCTGCAGAGCCTTCGGGTTCAGCAACGCCCAGTACGGCATGATGCAGAGCGGGCGCAGTTGGGCGTACGCGGCCGGACAGTTCTGGAACGGTCTGCTGGCCGACCGCATCGGCGGGCGGTGGAGCATGGCCATCGGGGGGTACGGCACGGCGGTGATGAACGTGCTCTTCGGCCTGGCGGCCTATAAGCAGCTCATGGGGCCGATGTACGGCGTCCTGGGCTGGTTCGTCATGATCCGCACCATCGACGGGTACATCCAGGCCTTCGGGGCCCCCGGTATGGTGAAGATGAACGCGGCCTGGTTCGCCCGGGCGGAGCGCGGACGCTTTGCCGGCATCTTCGGCTTCATGATCAACATAGGCCGGTACATCAACAACATTGTCAGTCCGGCCCTGCTGGCCGGTGTCACCCTATGGAATTACCAGGTGGGCGGGGCGGGGCAGTGGCAACTGCTCTTCTTCGTGCCCGCCGGTTTCGTCATCGTCATCACCACGCTCATGCTGCTGCTGACCACCAACACGCCCGAGGAGGCCGGCTACCCCAACGCGGTGTACCACGAGGATCACGCCGGTGACCAAACCGGGCCGCTGCCGCTGAGCTTCGTCTTCGCCACCATCCTCAAGAACAAGTTCGTCTGGCTGACCGCCATGGCCTATTTCTGCACCGGCGTGGTGCGCTACGGGGTGGATGACTGGTTCCCGCGCTATTTCGAGGACGCCCGGGGGCTCTCGTTGACCAGCGGCCCGCTTCAGGCCACCGCCTGGGCCCTGCCCCTGGTGGCCACGCTGGGCTCGTTGATCTCGGGGTACGTCTCGGACCTGTTCTTCAAGGGCCGGCGGGCACCCGTCGCCGCCGTCCTTTACTTCGCCGAGACGGTGGTGATCCTTCTCGTCGCTCAGTTCACCTCGGTCTGGGCGGTCAGCGCCGGGCTGGTCGCGATCGCCTTCACCTGCAACGCGACGCACTCGATCCTGGGGACGGCCGCGGCCATGGACATTGGAGGCCGCCGGATGGCCGGTTTCGCCGCCGGGGTCATCGACTCGTTTCAGTACCTCGGTGCCGGTCTGGCGGGCGTCGGGCTGGGAAGTCTGATCGACCATTTCGGTTGGGGGGCCTGGCTCTACGGTATGGCCGGCTTCGGGATCTTCGGGGGCGTGCTCATGGTCATCATGACGGTCCTCGAAAAGCGATCGCACGGCGAACTGGCCGTCCGGGCTCCGGCTGAAAGGTAGGGCCCAGCTTGTCGTGCGCCCAGCCAGCGGCGGGGTTGACCTTCGTCCGTTGCGGGCGAAGCGCTGGCGGTAATCTACGGATTAATCAGCTCTTACGATCGCATGCCGTCTCCGCTTCGGCGAACTTTGGGCAACTGAGCTGCTCCCGGAACAGTCCGGATTGGCGCGGGCACCGGTTGCGGGGTGCCACACTTCGGCCATCGCGGCCGCGCGCCCCAGAGGCGACCGCCGGCCGGGATGGTGAAGAAAACGCAAATAATACCACAACAGGCTTGACCTCCCCGCCGGGCGCGGTACACTGATGAGGTGTTGACGGGGGCGGAAGGCATGGGCTGCGGAACGTCCGCGGCCGCCGCAAGGATGGGAATGAGCTACAGTTCCGTTCGATCCCCGCATAGGAAACGGCGCACGTTCTTTGTTCTGGAGGAGAAAGCACATGAAAAAGTATCTGGCAGCAGCGGTTGTGACGATGATCCTGGCGGCGGGCGTGGCTCAGGGTGCCATCTTGGCCAAGTGGACGTTCGAGACGAGCGTCCCGACCACGGCCGGCCCCCACGCGGCGGAAGAAGGCGTCTTCGGCGGTGACGCGACCGGGTTCCACGCCTTGAGCGGCGTGGTCTACAGCAACCCGGTAGGCAACGGCTCATTCGAGTCGTTCAGCTCGAACTTCTGGAGCGCCGGCGACTACTACCAGTTCGAGACCAGCACCCTCGGCTACAACGACATCGAGATTCAGTTCGACCAGACCCGCAGCAGCACTGGCCCCGGGACCTTCGACCTGCTCATCAGCACGGACGGCTCCAACTGGACGACCCTCGTCGACGACTACAGCATCGATGCGGTCAGTTGGTCTTCCGGAACCTACAAGCCTGAGTCCACTTTTGGCCCGTACGCCGCCTCGGCGTTGGACAACCAGGCGACGGTCTACGTCCGCATGGTCTCACAGGTGACCACGGCGACGGGCGGCACCAACCGAATCGACGACGTGATGATCACCCCCGAGCCCGTCACGCTGACGCTGCTGGGCCTCGGCGGTCTGCTCTTCGCCCGCCGTCGGCGTGCGTGAGGGAAGAAGAGGGCTAAAGGCTAAAGGCTGAAGAAAGAGACCCCGGACGGGGCTGACCCGTCCGGGGTTTTTTTGTTCTTGCACCTTGCTGCGTCGTTGCGTCGCTGCCTCTTCCCAGGACCGAGCGAACTTGTTCGTGGTGGGACCGAGCGAACTTGTTCGTGGTGGGACCGAGCGAACTTGTTCGTGGAGGAAGCCACGCACGCAAAGCACTGCTCAAAGAGCAGTGGCACACGCTTACGGGTTCCCCGCGAAGCGGCAAGCCGGTAGCAGAGTTGTCGCGAAGAGGCAAGCCGGTAGCAGAGTTTCCGCGAAGCGGCAAGCCGGTAGCAGAGTTGTCGCGAAGAGGCAAGCCGGTCGCGGGTCTTCCTCGCTCACTTGCTCACTCGCTCCCCCGCTCACTTGCTCACTTGCTCACTCGCTCCCCCGCTCACTCGCTCACTTGCTCACTTGCTCACTTGCTCACTTGCTCACTCGCTCACTCCCCGCCTTCAGCCTTTAGCCTTTAGCCTTTAGCCTTCTTCTCTCCCCTCACGCCTTGTACACGTTCTTCTTCGCCCCCTTGACTCGGGCGCAGGCGTTGCGGGTATCGACGATGACGGTCGCGTTCTTGACGATCATCTCGTAGTCGTAGTCGTCGTGATCGGTCGAGATGACCACGCAGTCGTAGCTTTTGATAGCCGCCGGCGTGAGCGGAACGGACTTCATCTTCAGGTCGTGCTCGCGCTGCTTGTGCGTGGTGTGGATGTAGGGGTCGTTATAGTCCACCTTGGCTCCGCGGGCCTTGAGCAGCTCGATCAGCTCGATCGAGGGCGACTCGCGGATGTCGTCGATATTCTTCTTGTAGGCCAGCCCGAGGACCAGGATCTTCGAGCCGTTGATCGCCTTGCGGGACTCGTTGAGCGCCCGGGCGACGTGTTCGATGACGTACTCGGGCATGGCGGTATTGATCTCGCCGGCCAGCTCGATGAACCGCGTAGGCATCCCGAACTGCCGCGCCTTCCACGTCAGGTAGAACGGGTCGATGGGGATGCAGTGCCCGCCGAGCCCGGGGCCGGGGTAGAACGCCTGGAACCCGAACGGCTTGGTCTTGGCCGCCTCGATGACCTCCCATACGTCGATGCCCATGCGCTCGAAGACCATCTTGAGCTCGTTGACCATGGCGATGTTGACGCAACGGTAAACGTTCTCGACGATCTTGGCGGCCTCGGCCACCTCGCAACTGTCCACCGGGGCGACCTTGGCGATCGCGGCCCCGTAGAGCGCGGCGGCCACCTTGAGGCTCGGGCCGTCGTACCCGCCGACGACTTTGGTGATCGTCTCGGTGGTGAAGTCCTCGCGGCCGGGATCCTCGCGCTCCGGCGAGAAGCCCAGGAAGAAGTCGCGCCCCGCCTTGAGCCCGTTGCTTTCCAGGATCGGCTTGACCACCTCGCGCGTCGTGCCGGGGTACGTCGTGCTTTCCAGGACGACGAGCTGCCCGCGCTGGAGCTCGGCGGCGATCGTCTCCGTGGTGCGGACCACGTAGGTCATGTCCGGGTCGCGCATGCGCGACAGAGGGGTGGGCACGCAGATCAGCAGTCCGTCGCAGGTCCGCAACTGCTTGGGGTCGCAGGTGGCCTCGAACAACCCGCCGGCCCGCAATTGCCGGACCACGTCCGAGCCGATGTGTTTGATGTAGCTTTTGCCGGCGTTGAGCATCTTGACCTTGTTCTCGTCGATGTCGTAGCCCAACGTCCGGAAACCTGCGCGGCAGAAGGTCCGCGCCAGCGGCAGACCCACGTAGCCCATGCCCAGGATTCCAACCCGCGCCGTACGGTCCTTGATTTTCGCCAGCAGTGCCTTCTCGTCCAAAGGTTGTCTCCTTGCCAGAGAACGGTGTGCGCCCATCACCCGGTTGCCGGGCTCACAGCGAGTCGCCATCTCCGGCTCACGCCGCGCGCCACGATACCCGATCAGGTATGTCGGCCGAAACGGTTACCGGCTATAATGCGCCCGCTTTGGGCCACGGTTGTACCAGCACCATGGGAGTGTGTCGAATGGAAATTCCATTGTCCCGGCCGGATATCACCCAGGCGGAACGGGATGCCGTCAACGAAGTCATGCAGAGCCCCCAGTTGTCGCTCGGGCCGCGCTTGGGCGAGATGGAGCGGCTTTTCGCGGATTACGTGGGCGCGAAGTTCGCCGCCGCCATCAACAGCGGGACGAGCGGGCTGCACCTGTGCCTCAAGGCCATGGGCATCGGGGCCGGCGACGAGGTCATCACCACACCGTTCTCGTTCATCGCCTCCGCCAACTGCATCATGTTCGACGGCGGCCGGCCCGTTTTTGTGGATATTGATCCACAGACGTGGAATATCGACCCCGCCCGGATCGCCGGGGCCGTCACCCCTCGGACCCGGGGCATCGTGGCGGTGGACGTGTTCGGTCTGCCGGCGGACATGGACCCGATCCGGGAGACGGCAAAGCGTCACCGGCTCCGGCTGCTGGAGGACTCGTGCGAGGCCCTCGGGGCCGGGTACAAGGGCCGCTCGGCGGGACTGCTGGGCGAGGCGGGCGTCTTCGGCTTCTACCCCAACAAGCAGGTGACCACCGGCGAGGGCGGCATGATCGTCACCGACGACGAGGGCCTGTACCACATGGTCGTCTCGCTCCGCAACCAGGGGCGGGATTCCCATGGCGGCTGGTTGGCCCACACCCGGCTCGGCTATAACTTCCGCCTCAGCGAGATCAACTGCGCCCTGGGCATTGCCCAGATACGGAGGATCGACGAGATCCTCGCCAACCGACAGCGCGTCGCCGGCTACTACCTCGAACGGCTTGCCGACGTGCCGCAGGTCTGCATGCAGCGGATCCCGGCGGATTGCCGGATCAGTTGGTTCGTCATGGTGGTGCGGCTGCAGGATGACTACACGCGCGAGGACCGCGACCGGATCCTCGATGCGTTGCGAGGCCGGGGTATCGGCTGCAGCAACTATTTCCCGCCGATCCACCTGCAGCCGTTTTATCGTGAAGCGTTCGGTTATCAGCCGGGCGATTTCCCGATCTGCGAAGCCCTCGCCGACCGGACCATCGCGTTGCCGTTCCACGGCCAGCTCACCGAGGCGGAGGTGGATACCGCCTGCCGGGCGCTCCGCGAGCTACTCTAAGGGAGGATCTCCAGAAAGATGACCCAATCGACTCCACCCGCAGGCGACCCGATTCGCAAGGCCGGCACCGGCCTGGACGTGCCCGATCGGCCGATCATCCCGTTCATTGCCGGCGACGGCACCGGGCCGGACATCTGGCACGCGGCCCAGCTCGTTTTCGACGCCGCCGTGACCAAGGCCTACGGGCCGAAGCGGCGCATCGCCTGGCACAAGGTGCTCGCCGGCGAGGAGGCCTTCAAGACGCTGGATACCTGGCTGCCCGATGAGACCGTGGAGGCCTTCCGCACCTACCTCGTCGGCATCAAGGGCCCGCTGACCACGCCGGTCGGCGGCGGCATCCGCTCGCTCAACGTCGCGCTGCGGCAGATGCTCGATCTCTACGTCTGCCTGCGGCCGGTCCGCTATTTCCAGGGCGTGCCCTCGCCCGTTCGCCGACCCGAGCAGATCGACATGGTCATCTTCCGCGAGAACACCGAGGACATCTACGCGGGCATCGAGTTCGAGGCCGGCACCGAGGACGCCCGGCGGTTTCTGGGCCTCTTCAAGGAGGCTTTCCCGGATCGCTACCGCAAGATCCGCTTCCCGGAGACCTCGGGCATCGGCATCAAGCCCGTCAGCGCCGAGGGTACGCAACGCCTCGTGAGCGCCGCTCTCGATTACTGCATCGCCGCCGGCCGCAAGAGCCTGACCCTGGTCCACAAGGGCAACATCATGAAGTTCACCGAGGGCGGGTTCCGCGACTGGGGCTACGCCGTGGCCCGCGAACGCTACGGGGCGGTCGAACTCGACGGCGGCCCCTGGCACGTCGTCTCCAATCTCAAATCTGAAATCGTGGTCAAGGACGTGATCGCCGACGCCTTCCTGCAGCAGATCCTGACCCGGCCGGCCGAGTACGACGTGATCGCCACGCTCAACCTCAACGGCGACTACCTCTCCGACGCGCTGGCCGCCCAGGTCGGGGGCATCGGCATCGCCCCCGGCGGGAACATCAACTACCAGACGGGGCACGCCATCTTCGAGGCTACCCACGGCACCGCCCCCAAGTACGCCGGGCTCGACCAGGTCAACCCCGGCTCGGTGATCCTCTCCGGTGAGATGATGCTCCGCCACCTCGGCTGGACCGAGGCCGCCGACCTCATCATCAAGGGCATGGACGGGGCCATCGCCGCCCGCACCGTCACCTACGACTTCCACCGTCTCATGGTCGCCGAGGGCATCGACGCCAAGTTGCTCAAATGCAGCGCCTTCGGCCAAGCGGTGGTCGACCACATGTAGCGGCCGATACGGTCACAGACTCCAGACCGGGACGCATCTCCGTACCGCGACCGCAAGGGAGCGGACACAACCCGCGAACGGGGTAGGCGCAACCGGGGGGGCGATGGTACCATGACGGAACCGGCCCCCGGCGTTGCGGGCAAAATGGGGACTGGCTCCGCCCCAGCGATGCCTGATGAAGCAAGCATCCTCGGATGCGGGTCAAGTTCAGGATCTCAGGCAGATCGCTCCAGCGGTGCCTGTCCCCATTTTGCCCCGCGGAAGGCGAGTTACGCCCAAAGCCGAGCGGAACCGTCGGCTGAGAACTCGAATGCTTCGTGGTTTGAGGGGGGATACACGTGAGAGGAACCGCGTTGAAAGCTGAACCTGCAGGCCCGCTGGGATCGGCACCATCGATCGTTACCACCCCGCCCGGCCCGAAAGCGAGGGCACTGGTCGCCCGGGATCACGCCGTCGGCTCGCCCTCGTCGGGGCGGCCTTATCCCCTGGTGGTGCGCCGGGCCCAGGGTTCGACCGTCGAGGACGTCGACGGCAACCGGTACATCGACTTCGTCGCCGGCATCGCGGTCTGTTCAACCGGCCACTGCCACCCCAAGGTGGTCGCGGCCATCGAGAAGCAGGCTCGCGACCTGATCCACATCTGCGGCAGCGACTTTTATTACGAGGCCCAGACCGGGCTGGCCGAGGCGCTGATCCGGATCACCCCCGGGAACGAGCCCAAGCGGGTGCTGCTCACCAACAGCGGGGCCGAAACGGTCGAGGCGGCCATCAAGCTCTCCCGACACCACACCAAGCGCAAGGGAGTGATTGCCTTCTACGGCGCGTTTCACGGACGGACCATGGGGGCGCTGTCGCTGACCGCCAGCAAGTCGCGCCAGAAGGAATACTTCGCGCCGCTGGTGCCGCTGGTCGAGCACGTGCCGTACGGCGACATCGATGCGATTCGCAAGCACGTGTTCAAGCAGATCATGGCCCCGGATGAGGTGGCGGCGATCTTCGTCGAGCCGATTCAGGGCGAAGGCGGTTATGTCATCCCGCCGCCGTCGTTCCTGCCGGAACTCCGGTCACTGTGTGATCAGCACGGCATCCTGCTGGTGGCGGACGAGATCCAAAGCGGCATGGGCCGGACCGGCAAGATGTTCTGCGTGGATCATTACGGTGTGGTGCCGGACATCACGCTGATCGCCAAGGGCGTGGCCAGCGGAATGCCGATCGGGGCCCTGGTGGCGCGGGCCGCGGTCATGGACTGGCCGGTGGGAGCCCAGGGCTCGACGTTCGGCGGAAACCCGGTCTGCTGCGCGGCCGCCCTGGCGACCATCGAACTGCTGGAGCAGGAGTTGATCGCGAACGTGAACCGCGTGTCGCCGATCGCCCGCGAACGGCTCGCGCGGATTGCCGCCGAGAACGCGTGCATCGCCAACCCCCGCGGCCTGGGCCTCATGCTGGCGATCGACGTGGTGAAGGCGGACGGCGGGCCGGACCAGCACAAGCAGAATCTGATCGTCACGGAAGCGTTCAAGCGCGGGCTGCTGACGCTCCAGTGCGGCGAGTGCGGCATCCGCATCACGCCGCCGCTGTGCATCACGCCCGATCAACTCGGTGCGGGCCTGGACACGTTTGCCGAGGCGATCGCCGCGGCCGGTTGAGGATGGAAGCGGTGAACGCGTCGCCGGCGGTTCAACGCCCGACGGCCGGCAATCGCGCGGCGTCCGGCTTGCGTGGAGGTGTGACGGTGCAAGAGATCCTCTCACGACTGGGCATCGAGTCCGAGAACCTCGGCGGGTTCTGCGGGGAATGGCTGGGCGGCGGCGAGCGGTTGGCGCCGGCTTCGCCGATCGACGGCCGGCCGCTGGCCGCCGTGCGGCAGGTTACCGGTGACGAGTTCGAGCGGATCGTCGCCGCGGCCCAGGCCGCTTTCGAGACGTGGCGGGCCGTGCCGGCCCCAAAGCGCGGTGAACTCGTACGCCAACTCGGCAACGCGCTTCGCGAGGTCAAGTCCGACCTCGGCGCCCTGGTCACCCTGGAGACGGGCAAGATCCGGGCCGAGGGCGAGGGCGAAGTCCAGGAGATGATCGACATCTGCGACTTCGCCGTGGGGCTCTCGCGGCAACTGTACGGCTTGACCATGGCGTCGGAACGTCCGCAGCACCGCATGTTCGAGCAATGGCATCCCCTGGGCGTGGTGGGCATCATCTCGGCGTTCAACTTCCCGGTGGCGGTCTGGAGCTGGAACGCGGCCTTGGCCGCGGTGTGCGGCGACAGCATGATCTGGAAGCCTTCGTCCAAGACCCCGCTCACCGCCATCGCCTGCACGAAGATCGCCGCCGACGTATGCCTGGCGAACGGCGTGGACCCGGCGCTGTTCTCGCTGGCCATCGGACGCGGGGCGGACGTCGGCGAGAGGCTGCTGGCCGACCGGCGGATTCGACTGGTGTCGGCCACCGGCAGTTGCCGCATGGGCTACCGCGTGGCTCGGGTGGTCGGCGAGCGGCTCGGCCGGACCATCCTCGAACTGGGCGGCAACAACGCCATCATCGTCACGCCCCACGCCGATCTGGACCTGGCCGCCCGGGCCATCCTTTTCGGGGCGGTCGGGACTGCCGGCCAGCGCTGCACCTCCACCCGCCGGATCATCGTCCACCAATCCGTCCACGACGACCTCGTCGGCCGGCTGATCGATGCCTACGGTCAGGTCCCCATTGGAAACCCGCTCGAGGCGGGCGTCCTGATGGGACCATTGATCGACACGGGAGCGGTGGAGGACATGGTCAAGGCCTTGCAGCGGCTCAAGGAAGAGGGCGGCCGGATTCTCTACGGCGGGGAGCGGCTCGAGGGCGATCCGTATCCGGGCGGCTGCTACGTGACCCCCTGCATCGCGGCGGCCCGCAATGACATGCAGATCGTGCAGGAAGAAACCTTCGCTCCGATCCTGTACGTCATCCCCTACAACCGCTTCGAAGATGCCCTGCGGTTGCATAACGATGTACCGCAAGGGCTCTCCTCGGCTATCTTCACCCGCGACCTCCAGGAGGCGGAGTTGTTTCTTTCCCACGCCGGCAGCGACTGCGGCATCGCCAACGTGAACATCGGCACCAGCGGTGCGGAGATCGGCGGGGCGTTCGGCGGCGAAAAGGAAACCGGAGGCGGCCGGGAGTCCGGCTCCGACGCCTGGAAGGCGTACATGAGACGGCAAACCAACACGGTGAACTACTCCAGCGACCTGCCGCTGGCGCAAGGCATCAGCTTTGGGGAGACAGCTTCATGAGCAAACGCACCATTGTCGCCATGCCCGGCGACGGCATCGGCAAGGTCGTCCTGCCCGAGGCCGTGCGCGTCCTCGAGGCCGCCGGCTTCGAGGCCAACTACGTGCACGGCGACATCGGCTGGGATTTCTGGATCAACGAGGGCAACGCGCTGCCGCAAAGGACGATCGACCTCCTCGCCGAGCACAAGATCGGCCTGTTCGGAGCGATCACCTCCAAGCCCAAGAGCAAGGCGGCCGCGGAACTGGCGCCCGCGCTGCGCGACAAGGGCTTCTCCTACGCCAGCCCCATCGTCGGCCTGCGCCAGCACTTCGACCTCGACGTATCCATCCGCCCGTGCCGGTCGTTCATAGGCAATCCGCTCAATTTCATACGCCGCAGCGGCGACGGCTTTGTCGAGCCGCCGGTGGATGCGGTGATCTTTCGCCAGAACACCGAATGTCTCTACTGCGGGGTGGAATGGACCAATCCGCCGGCCCCCGTCCGGGCGGCCCTGGAAACGCACCCCAAGATGGCCCGGTTCAAGCAGACGCCCGGCGAGGACCTGGCTGTGTCCACCCGCATTTTCACGCGCGCCGCCTGCCGGCGCATCGCCCAGGCGGGTTTCGAGTATGCCCGCAAGTTCGGCTACAAGTCCGTCACGGTCTGCGAAAAGCCCAACGTGATCCGCGAGACCTCCGGGATGATGCTCGCCGAGGCCAAAGCTGTTGCCCAGGAGTTTCCGGGGATCGACCTGTGGGAGACGAACATCGACGCCCAGATGATGTGGCTGACCAAGAACCCCGAGGACTACGGCGTACTGGTCTCCGGGAACATGTTCGGCGACATCGTTTCCGACGGGTTTGCCGGCCTGGTGGGCGGGCTGGGCTTCGCCTGCAGCGCCAACATCGGGCGCGACGTGGCGGTCTTCGAGCCCACCCACGGATCGGCACCCAAGTACGAGAAGCTCTCGCCATCGATCGTCAACCCGATCGCCATGATCCTCTCGGCCTGCATGATGCTGGACCACCTCGATGCGCAGGAGCCCGCGGAGCGGATTCGATCGGCCATCGCCCGGGTCATCGTCGAGGGTCGCGTGCGCACATACGACATGATGAGGTTGACCGGTGGGCCGGAGGCATTGGCTCGCGGGGCGGCATCCACTGACCAGATGACGGACGCAATCATCGAACGGCTGTAGCCGCCGGTGGAACGGGTTTCAACCGGTGCAGCGTACGATCAGGAGCTCGAACATGATCGGCGAGCGGGACATCGAGACGCTCTTTGAATCTCAACTGGGCAGCATGCGCGACGCGACGCTGCGCGGCAAGGTGGTCCGCACCTGGGTGATCGGATGCGAGCGGGGAGGCTGGAAGAGCGTCGATGAACTGCTGCGCATGCCGTTCACCCTGCTGACCAACACCCGGGGGATCAACCTGATCGAGCATACCCTGGCCGTGACCGCGGGGGCGATCGGTCTGGCCCGGGCCATGCAGGACCATTACGGGCAGATGCCGTTGAAGATTGATTTCGATCGCCTGGTGGCGGCGGGCCTGGTGCACGATGTCGGCAAGTTGCTGGAGTTCGAGCCGGACGGCGCGGGCGGCTACCGCAAGAGCCGGATGGGCCTTTGCGCCCGGCACCCGATTTCGGGCGTCATCCTGGCCGAACTGGCCGGCTTGCCGCCGGAGTTGGTGAACACCATCGCCTGTCATGCCAAGGAGGGCGAAGGGCGTCCGCAGACCGTCGAGACCGTCCTGGTCCACCAAGCGGACTTCGCGACGTTCAACCCGCTGGTGATGCTGCAAAACGGCACGCTCATCGAATAGTGCCGGGAGGGCCTGATGGGAAAGACGATCGTCGAGAAGATCCTGGGGACACATGCCGGCCGTCCCGTCAAGCCCGGCGACATCATCGACGTGACCATCGACCTGCGGGTGGCTCGCGATTTCGGAGGGGCCAACGTGGTCCGTCACCTGCGGGACCACGGCCTGCCGGTCGCCGATCCCCAGGCGACGGCCTTCACGTTTGACTGCAACCCCGGCGGCTCCGATCAACGGTACGCCGAGAATCAGCACATCTGCCGCCGGTTTGCCCGCGAGCAGGGCGTCCGTGTGTTCGACGTCGATGCGGGCATCGGCACGCACCTGGTGATCGAGCAGGGGCTGGTCACGCCCGGCCAGACGTTCATCTCCACCGATTCGCACGCCAATATCCTGGGCGCGATCGGGGCGTTCGGCCAGGGCATGGGCGATCAGGATATCGCTCACGCGTTTGCGTACGGGACGGTCTGGTTCAAGGTGCCGCCGACGGTGCGGGTGCGACTGGAGGGTCGGCCCTCGCCGGCCGCCACGGCCAAGGATGTCGCCCTCGCATTGTGCAAACATTTCGGCGCGAACGGCCTACTGGGCTTCGCGGCTGAGTTGTACGGGCCGTACGTGGAGGCGTTGGACGTGGCCGGCCGCATCACGCTGGCGTCGATGTGTACCGAAATGGGCGGCATCATCCTGATGTGTCCGCCCAATCGCGCGGTGATCGAGTTCTGTGAGGCCGCATCCGGCCGCCGGGTTGAACCGGTGCTCGCGGATGACGACGCGGCGTATGCCGACCAGATCGAGATGGATATCGGCGAGCTGGGGCCGATGGTGTCCCGCCCGGGCCATCCGGACGACGCCGTGCCGGTGTCCGAGGTGCTCGGGACGAAAATCGATTCGGTATTCATCGGCTCCTGTACGAACGGCCGGTATGAAGACCTCGTCGCGGCAGCCCGCGTCTTAGAGGGCCGGCGGGTGGCGCCCGGCGTGGTGCTCAAAGTCGTGCCGGCCACGGATGCGGTCTGGCGCCAACTGCTGGACGACGGGGTGGTGAGCATCTTCAAGCAAGCCGGCGTCCTGTTCGGAAATGCCGGCTGCGCCGGTTGTGCGGCCGGGCAGATCGGCCAGAACGGGCCGGGCGAAGTCACGGTCAGTACCGGCAACCGCAACTTCCCTGGCAAGCAGGGCAAGGGCAGCGTCTATCTGGCCTCGCCTCAGACGGCCGCGGCCAGTGCGCTTGCCGGCGCGATCAGCACGGAAGCGGCAATCCCAGAAAAGGTCCCTGAAAAGATCCCTGAAAAGGGGTCAGAAGCCTTTTGTCGAGCCCACGACCCCTGCGGCCGCGGCCTCGAACAAAGGGGCCTGGCACCTTGTCGGGGCACGGAAAACGCGAGCAACGTGGGCGAGCGGCCGCGCGTCATCACCGGACGGGTCTGGCGGATCGACGTGGACAACATCGACACCGACATGATCTACCACAACCGCCACCTGACGGTGACCGACCCGAACGAAATGGCCCAGTTCGCATTCGGCAACCTCGACGGTTGGCAGGACTTTGCCGGCAAGGCCCGGCCCGGCGACATTCTCATCGTCGGCAAGAACTTCGGCTGCGGCAGCTCCCGCCAGCAGGCCGTCGATTGTTTCAAGGCGCTGGGCATCGCCGCGGTGGTCGCCGGGTCATTCGGCGCCATTTATGAGCGCAACGCCATCAACGCCGGGCTGGCCATCCTGACGGCGGATGTCAGCCGCATCGGGATCAGCACGGGCGATGAGATTCAGATCGATCTGGCGACGGGCTGCATCCGGCGGCTCGCCGACGGCGCCGAGTGTCTCGGCACACCGCTGTCCGACGCGCAAATGGCCATCTACCAGCGCGGCGGACTGCTGGTCGGAAGCGGGAGGTAGCCATGGGCCGGACTTTCGCGCAGAAGATTCTCGCTCGGGCAAGCGGCCTGGATCAGGTGGCCGACGGGCAGATCGTCACCGTCCGCCCGGACCGCCTGCTCATGCATGACAACGCGGCAGCGATCGTCGGCAAGATCGACAAGGAGCTGGAACGGTTCGGGCTCGTGGACCATCGGCTGCCGGTGATTGTGCTCGACCACGTTGCTCCGGCCGCCAATGAGAAAACCGCCACCGCCCACCGCAACGTGCGCCAATTCGTGACCCGCTACCAGGTCCCGCACTTCTACGATGTCGGCGAGGGGATCTGCCACCAGATCATGATGGAAAAAGGGCATGTGCTGCCGGGCTCCATCATCGTAGGCAGCGACTCGCACACGTGCTCCTACGGGGCGTTGGGAGCGTTTGCGACCGGCATCGACCGCACCGAGGCCGCGGCCCTCCTGCTCATCGGCGAGTTGTGGCTGAAGGTGCCGGCCACCCTACGCATTCTGCTGCGCGGCCGTCTTGGCGTCGCCGTGAGCGCCAAGGATCTGATCCTCCGGATCATCGGCGACATCGGCGCGGACGGGGCGAACTATGCCGCCGTCGAGTTCGACGGCGACATCAGGGGCCTTTCGATTGCGGACCGCTTCACCATCGCCAACATGGGCATCGAGATGGGCGCCAAGATCGCGGCCTTCCCGGCCGATCAAGCTGCCCAAGACTATCTCGCCGGGATGAACGTGTCGGCGGATGCCTATCATGCCGTCTGGGCGGATGCCGATGCCCGGTACGCGACCACGCTGGAGTATGACCTTGCCGCTCTGGAGCCGGTGGTGGCCCGTCCGCACACGGTGGACAACGTCTGCCCGGTATCCGAGGCGGTCGGCACCCGCGTGCATCAATGCCTGGTCGGCACCTGCACGAACGGCCGCTTGAGTGACTTGCACGAGGCGGCGGCCATCCTGCGCGACAAACGGATCTCGCCTGACGTGCGGCTGCTCATCCTGCCGGCCTCGCGGGCGGTGTTCGAGGCGGCAATCCAGGATGGGACCGTCTTGACCCTGTCCAAAGCCGGGGCCACCATCCTGCCCCCGGGCTGCGGCCCCTGCCTGGGCGCCCATCAGGGCGTGCTCGCACCCGGTGAGGTCTGCCTGTCCACCGCCAATCGCAACTTCAAGGGGCGCATGGGCTGCAAGGACTCGGAAATCTATCTGGCGTCCCCGGCCACGGTGGCCGCGTCAGCCCTGAGCGGCCGAATCACGGATCCTCGCGAGGTGACGGTATGAAGATCTGGCAATACGGCGACGACATCAACACGGACATGCTCTTTCCGGGCAAATATACCTACACCTGCTCGACGGCCGAGGATATCCGGCCGCACCTGCTCGAGGATCTTGATCCCGCGTTTGCCTCACAGGTGCAGCCCGGCGACCTGATCCTGGCCGGCAAGAACTTCGGTTGCGGCAGTTCGCGCGAGCAGCCGGCCCTCGGGTTGCGGAGCGTCGGGATCGCGGCCGTCGTGGCCGTCAGTTTCGCCCGCATCTTCTACCGTGCGGCGATCAACCAGGGGTTGCTGCTCATCGAGTGCCCGGAGGCGATCGCGGCCTACAGGGACAACCAGCCCGTCGAACTGGACCTGGCCGAGTCCGTCATTCGCGTGGCCGGTCAGCCGTTCGTATTCCCGACGCTGCCGCGGGAAATCCTGGCCATTCGCGAAGCGGGCGGGCTACTCAACTACACGCGCCGCAGGCTCGAGGAGATGCACCCAGCATGACTTCACGCCGTGCCGAAGCCGGACACCGGGGCAAGGAGATCCGCTCCGATTGCTGGATCGCCGTCACCTTGAACGAGGCCGGGGGCTTCGAGATCGCCCTCAAGAGCAAAGTCGAGTCGATGTACGGAGACAGTATCCGGCGACTCGTGCACGACGAACTGACCGCGTTTGATATCCGCCACGCCAAGGTCGAGATGGAAGACGCCGGCGCCCTGCCTTTTGTCATCATGGCCCGCCTGGAGGCGGCCGTGCGACGGCTGGGCATCGATGTGAGTTCCGGCCGCCTGCCCGATCGCGTTGCCGCCGGCTTGCCCGCAACGGACCGCGATCGTCTCCGTCGCTCGCGTCTCTACCTGCCCGGCAACGAACCCAAGTTCATGCTGAATGCCGGCCTGCACGCGCCCGATGCGGTCATTCTCGATCTCGAGGACAGCGTCGCCCCCGAGGAGAAGGACGAGGCTCGCCTTCTGGTCCGCAATGCCTTGTGCACCATCGACTTTTGCGACGCCGAACGCATGGTCCGCATCAATCAGGGCGAGCGGGGCATCGAGGACCTCGCGTTCGTGGTGCCCCACCATCTGCACGTTGTCGTGATTCCCAAGGTCGAGTCGCCCGAACAGGTCAGGCAGGTGGACGAGCGGGTGAAGGCGATACTGGCCGCGACCGGCATCGACCGCCCCGTCTACCTCATGCCGATCATCGAGAGCGCGATCGGAGCCATCCGGGCGTACGAGATCGCGACCGCGTCGGACAACGTGGTTGCCCTGACCATCGGGCTGGAAGATTACTGCGCCGACATCGGCGCGGAGCGGACGGCCGAGGGGCGCGAAAGCTTCTGGGCACGCTCGCAGTTGGTCAACGCGGCACGAGCCGCCGGCGTGCAACCGATCGCCAGCGTGTTCTCCAACATCGATGATGAGGCCGGCCTCCGGCAATGCTCACGGGATGCCAAGGCACTCGGCTTCGACGGGATGGGCTGCATTCATCCCCGCCAGATCGCCGTGATTCACGAGGCGTTTGCCCCGTCCGCCGAGGAACTCGAGCGGGCCACGCGGATCGTCGAGGCCTACGAGAACGCCCGCCGACGCGGGCTCAGTGTGGTAGCCCTGAACGGCAGGATGATCGATCCGCCCGTCGTGAAGCGGGCACAGCGGGTTCTCCGGATGGCCGGCCGGATGAGCGGAGGCGGGAACGCATGTCTCTGAACCTTGTCCAGAACGCGGCGGGCCGCCTGGTCCCCACCGAGATCAATGGTCTGCCCGCCGTCCCGTACCAGGGAGTGGGCAAGTTTCGGCCGACGGGCCGCAAGGCCGCCCCGCCCTTGCGCAGCAGCGCGGACTACCCGGCTGACGGCAACAAGATTGCTCCGGATCTAACCACGGCCCTGCGCCGGGCCGGCCTTCGCGCCGGCATGACCATCTCGTCGCACCACCACTTTCGCGACGGGGACAAGGTCGCCTGCGCGGTCTTTGATGCCGCCGCCGCCCTGGGCGTCAAGGACCTGCGCTGGTTTCCCAGTGCCGCGTTTAGCTGCCATGAGCCGCTGATCCGGCACATCGAGAGCGGCGTCATTCACCACGTCGAAGGCAGCATGAACGGCCCCCTCGGGGACTACTGCAGCCGCGGCCACATGCGCGGGATGAGCGTACTGCGTTCACACGGCGGGCGTTGGCAGGCCGTGCAGGACGGCGAGGTGCATATCGACATCGCGGTGATCGGCGCCCCCACCGCCGACCCGTTCGGCAACGCCAACGGCGTCATCGGCCCGTCGGCCTGCGGGTTGCTGGGCTACGCGGCCGTGGATGCCGAGTACGCCGATCACGTGATTGTTGCGACCGACCACCTCGTCCCCTTTCCCTGTGTGCCCTGGCAAATCCAGGGCGGCCACGTCGACCAGGTGGTGGTGATGGAATCCATCGGTGACCCGGGGCGCATCGTCTCCGGCACCACCGAGATCACGCGAAGCCCCGACCGTCGCCTCGTGGCCGAGCTGGCCGCCCGCTTCGTCCGCGATGCGGGGATCATGAAGCCCGGCTGGTCGTTTCAGGCCGGCGCCGGCGGAACCTCGCTGGCGTTCACCACGTACCTGAAGGACATGATGAGCCGGGCCGGTATCACCGCGCGATTCGCCGGCGGCGGCGGCAATGCCCACCTGGTCGAGATGCTGCAGGAAGGACTGGTCGAATACATCCTCGATCTGCAGGCTTTCGATCTCGATGCGGTCCGATCCATCCGCGACAACCGGACTCATGTCGCCGTCACCCCCTTCAACGTCTACAACTACCATGGCAAGGGTTGCTCGGCCGCCTTTCTGGACGCCGCCGTTCTCGGTGCGACCGAAGTCGACCTCGACTTCAACGCCAACGTGGTGACGCATTCCGATGGTCGGCTGTTGCACGGCATCGGGGGTTGGCAGAACTGCCTCGGTGCCCGGTGTAGCATCATCGCGGTGCCCTCCGTCCGGGACCGCATTCCGGTCGTAGTGGACCGTGTGACGACGCTCTGCGGCCCCGGCGAACTGGTCGACGTGGTGGTGACGGAACGCGGGATTGCCATCAACCCCCGCCGCCGGGACCTCCTCGACGCCGTCAAGGGCTCCGATCTGCCCATCCGCACCCTCGAGTCGATCGCCGCCGAAGTGCACGCCATGTGCGGCAAGCCTTCCGCCCCCGTCCTGGCCGACAAGATCGTCGCCGCGATCAAGTGGGTCGACGGCACGGTCATCGACTGCGTCCGCGCCGTATGCGGTTAGTATGACAGCGCTGTTTGGTAGCGGCCGCCGCCTCTGGCGGCCGCTGGGCAGCGATACAGTTTCGAGCCCCGGCCGCCACGGCTCGGCTGCCTTCGGCTCTGAGGCTCTCTTCGAGCCTGAGCATGAGGCTCAGCCTCAGAGCCGAAGGCAGGCTCGAAGAGAGCTCGCCGAAGTCGGGGGGCAGCCGCTACGGTAAAATGCCATCCAGCGCTGTCATATCAGGCCGGCCTGGAGGAAGGCGACATCGGGGCAAAATGGGGACTGGCTCCGCCCCAGCGATGCTTGACGAAGGAAGCATCGTGGGATGCGGGCCAAGTTCACAGCCTAGGACACAACGTTCCAGCGGTGCCTGTCCCCATTTTGCCCCGCGGGCGGCGAGTTACGCCCGATCGAAAAGAAAACTGCGGCGATGCCCGCGGAGGTGACGCATGAGCGAGAAGGGTTCCCACGGCCCCGGCCGAGACATCATCGTCTACCAGACCGAGGACGGCGGCAGCCGCATCCGCGTGCTGCTGCAGGGCCAGACCGTCTGGCTGACCCAGGCCGCGCTGGCTGAGTTGTATCAGACCACCCCGCAGAACATAACCATCCACCTGAAAGGGATTTACGACGAGGGCGAGCTCGCCGAGGAGGCAACTTGTAAGGAATCCTTACAAGTTCGCCAGGAGGGAGGACGCCAGGTTCGCCGTTCACTCAAGCACTACAACCTCGAGGTCATCCTGGCCGTCGGATATCGCGTGCGCTCGCCGCGCGGCACGGCCTTCCGCCAATGGGCCACCGCCCGCTTGCACGAGTACCTCGTCAAGGGCTTCACCCTCGACGACGAGCGCCTCAAGGGCGGCGGCCTGGTGGACTACTTCGACGAACTCTTGGCCCGCATCCGCGAAATCCGCGCCAGCGAAGCCCGCGTCTACCAGCGCATCCGCGAAATCTTCGCCCTGGCCTGCGACTACCGCACTTGTACTTACCATTCGATCCAGGCCAGAAGATTGCAGGCCATGTGGCTCAGCAAGCCTGGGAGGATGCTGCCCGTCCATTCTCTGGCGGAGAAAACGCACAGCCCGAACAAGAATGTGTAGAGCAACTGGAAGCTCACGAAGGAAACAGACAGACCCATGAAGTTAGGAACGTGCCATAAGGAGAAGAGGGCCGCAGTGATGATGATCGCTTCGTTGATCGCAACTCGACCGGCAATGGGACCGGGGAACGCGCTGGCGAGGAGGGCATAGAGGTATCCTGCGAACAGCATGTCCTGCGCGGCAGGAGAGACAAGCCAGCATCCGATTCGGTCTCCCACAAAAGGTTGGGATGTGAATCTGTACGCCACAGCGACGGCGAGAACGGGCCCCAGGGTGACTCCCAGGAGTTTCCATCGGTGTGTTGTCCAGTCGCCGCCCCTCAGGCCGTAACGACGGGGCGACCCGATACAGAGAAGAAGCGGCAAGATGAGATATGCGCAATCAAAGAGGTTCCGGTATGCTTCAATCCCGAAGCTGCGGTAAACGGAATGGGCTGGACCGTGGAGCATGTCCGTGATGAGCCAATGGGGCACGGCGTGACTGGCGATTACGAGAGCGGACGCCAGGAGTAATGCATCGGTTCCGGCAATTCGCACATCCGTTGGGCCGCCGGCCGCCGGCCCGGCATGAACACGTTCACCCGGCTGGGGCTCCGAGGGCAATGTTGACTTATCAGGCATGATCCATTGTCCCTCCTGTTGTGGAATCACGGGACAGTCACCGCCTAAGAAACAAGGTTCCCCCACGCTCCCCTGGCTGTCCGCAGCCGGCGGTCATGCCACACTCTCCCTTCTCGGGCCCCTGTATATCAATCCGTGTTGCCCTCGGGCCTCATGTCCCACAGGGCCCGGATGGGCAGCGCGTGCAGGCCGGGGCCAAACGGCAGAACCTCGGAACCCGTATAGAGCAACACCCCGCGAAGGAATCGGTCGCCGGCGGTGTCGGCCAGTTGCCTGAGTCCGCGAAAATCATCGCTCCCGATCGTGGCCCCCGCTTTGACTTCAACACCCGCGATCTGTCCCCCCGCTGCCTCTAACACGATATCCACTTCTCTGCCTGTCCGGGTGCGGAAGTGATGCAGGCGGGTTCGGACAGTGCTCCATGACGCCTGTTTTCGCAGTTCCGTGACCACGAAGTTCTCCAGCACGTGGCCGAGTTGAACGGGATCGCGCCCCAGTCGGGTGCGATCAAAGCCGAGCAGGTGGGTCAGGAGACCCGTATCACTCAGGTAGAGTTTCGGGGATTTGACGAGTCGAAGGCCGAGGTTGCTCGACCACGGCGGAAGCAGTTGGATTAGGAAGGTTGTCTCCAGCAAAGCAAGGTAGCGTTTGAGTGTGGTCTGGGGCATCCGAAGGCTGCGGGCTATGTCCGCGTGGTTCAGCAATGCTCCCGCACGGGTGGCCAGCAGCCTCAGCAGATGGGGCAATGCAGTCAGCCCCTCGATGTTGGAGAGATCGCGGATGTCCCGCTGGAGGATCGTGTCCATGTATGACGTGAACCACGCACGCCGGCGGTCAACGCTCTTTCGCGTCTGCACCTCCGGATAGCCACCGGTGCACAGTCGCTCCAGCAGAGGAGGGGACTCGTCGCCGGGCCGAACGATGCGGAGCTTGGGCATCTCGGCCGAGAATAAACCATCGATGAAGCCCTCCCGAACGCCATGGATCTCACCCTGGGAAAACGGCCAGAGCGTCTGGATCTCCATGCGGCCCGCCAGTGAGTCCGACAGCTTCGGGATCTGCAGCACGTTGGCCGAACCGGTCAGCAGGAACCGTCCCGGTCGGCGATCCCGATCCACGGAAGCCTTGATGGCCAGCGCAAGTTGCCCAACGCGCTGCACCTCGTCCAGCACCACGGGACCGTCCAGGCTGTCGATGAACCCGTGGGGATCGGCTTGAGCGGCGGCGAGGACCGCGGGGTCGTCGAAGGTCAGATATCTCGCGCGGTGGTCCCGTTCCGCAAGGGCGCGGACCAACGTCGTCTTGCCGGTCTGCCTGGCCCCGTGCAGCAGCACGACCGGTGTATCCGCCAGGGCGGCCAGGAGCCGGGGGGTGATATGACGTTCGATCATGGCTGAATAATAACCACGTCGTGGATGATTTGCAACCACTTCCTTCCCCGCGCCCAGGGCGGGGTATTCACGCGGGGATCCAGATCTTTTGAGCGGTGATCAACTCGTGACGGGCCGGCACGTCGAGTGGCAGCGGCGACTCGCAGAAGAACGCGAGGCCCCTGTAGCTGGTCAGGTACTGGTAGACGGTGGAGAATAAACCCCGCTGGCCGGTGACCACGAGCAGGTCGTCGTGCCGGGCGAGCAAATCGGCAAACACATCCGGCTCGACCTTGACGATGGTGCCCATGGCCTTGATGGCCTGGGCGACGGCCGCCGCCGTGGCAGAAGCGGCCGCACCCGAGGACGCAGCGTTGTAGCCCATTGGTGAACTCCTTTTGTACGCTTGCCGTCAGTACCTTCCCCGGTCGCGGACCACCGACCATCCGGAGACGCCATGGGGCAGGCCTCGACCGTTTCCGGAGTGTGCCCCGTCACATGGTCGGGCGCCGCGGAGCGGCGTGGCGCGAAGGTTAGATCTGCGGGGGACCGTGGTGGCCCCGGCAACGGCTGAGCGTCCTGAGGACCGCCAGCTTGCCGGTGACCAGGGCCTGCTTCTTCGCCCTTGACCAGCCCTTGAGCTGATTCTCCCGGGCCATGGCGGCAGCTTCGGTTGGGTGCTCTTCCTGATAGACGAGCACGACTGGCCGATGTGCGGCCGTCCAGGTGGCTCCTACGCCCTGCTGATGGCATTTCACGCGGGCCTGGACGTCCCCCGTATGCCCGACGTAGTAGCTGGCGTCCGCGCATTGCAGGATGTAGACGAACCAAGACATTCGACTCGCGGCTCCCCTGCGATGACCTTCCCTCGTGCCTGGGTATGGCCTGCCATGAGCGAGCGGCCGCGTTCGTCGCGGCCGCGAGTTAGATGCCCCTCGACTCGCTTTCGCTCGCTCGGGACATTCGACTCGCGGCCGCTTTCTTCGCGGCCGCGAGTCGAATGGAGGCGGCGGGAATCGAACCCGCGTCCCGTGACAGTTCAGTTGAGGTTTCTACGTGCGTAGCCTGCTGGTTTAATCTCGGCCGACCGGCGCCCAGCGGCAGGCTTCGGTCGGCCCAGCGTCGTGATAGTCTGACTCACGTGTCACGGCGCCTACCCTCGTGAGCGAGCCCGCTGTTGTCGCCCCACCGGCCAGCGGGCGTCACCGGCGGGACGGGCAGCCCTTAGGCCGCCATGCGCAACGTATGACCGTTGGCAGTTAAGGTTGTGTCAGGTGTTTAGCCAGGCCTCCTGACAACCTGGGCACGCGGCCTCGACCTCTTCATGCCCGGTCGAACCCAATTCGCCCCCTTGGACCGCCGGCCGTATGAGGCCGACGCCAACAGGACCTGTTTATTATACCCCCCGTTCGCACTCCGTGACAGGCCGGAACGCCGGAATCCCATCGGCGTTCATCCGCGTTCATCGGCGGTTCGTTTCTTGTCCCGCGACATCCCGAGAAGGTGCCGAACCGCAGATGAACGCCGATAAACGCCGATCAGACCGGCAGCCAGGTGCACAGCAAGAGGGAAGGTCTATTCCTGTGCCGACTTCCTCCAGGCATGGCGATTCCAATCCGGAAAACCATGAATGCTTGCGGGAGCACCCGACGCAAGCCCTGGTTCCAACACCGCGGTGGGGAACGATTGCCCGCGTTGGGGAGAAAAAGTGGGTAATGAACCACGCTCCGCCCGCCATGAAGGGCGTTTTTGCCCGTTGCGAGGGAGTCGCCGTCTGGCACGCCGTCTGCTTTACCTTCTCCCGTGCCACTCGCGAGGTGCGGGAGGCGAAGAGAAACGGACGAACGAAAGGAGATCTATCATGACCCGCAAGTTGAGCAAAGCGCTGGCCTATCTGGGCATCACTGGCATGACCCTCTTCCAGACCGGCGGCTGCGACGCCTTCATGGAGTCCTTCTGGGAGGGCTTCCGCATCGGCTACGAGGGCGCACAGGGCCTGCTGTAACCCCCAGCGTCCAGAACCGGCTTTGACCTCACGGGTGGAAGCAACCCGTGTCGGCTCAGGGGCTCGGCCCGCGAGGCTCGGGCCCCTGAGTTTGCGCGAGACCTCCGTGTGCCGCTACGGATTCCTGATCGCCGGCGTCCAAGCCCAGGGATAACCGGCCCGGCAGAGGTGGTTCTGATGATACCGGCGGTGGCTGGCGGGCCGGTTATCCCTGGGCTTCCCCGACCCCCAACCCTCGATCCCCGGAAAACCCGGGGACTTGCGTCCCCGGCTCGTGATTCCCGACCTCCGATCCCCGACCCCTGATCCCCAATCCGTCAGTCGATCATGTCCTGGAACGTCTCGCGGACCTCGGCTCGTTCATCCTCGTCGGCCGGCGGAGCGGCGGCCCGGCCGCGGTGACGCTCCGGCACACGCGGCTCCGGCGTCTCCACCACCTTGATGATGCCGCCGCGGTGATCGAGGCACTCGAACCGGTACTGGTCCAAACCCAGGTGCCGATCACTCTCGATGATCAGACGCACGTTCGTCTGCTCCTCCATCTGGTGCAGCACCACGCGTTTATGGTTGAGCAGTTGCGAGGCTACCGACGGGGCGACCCGCACGGTGACCTTCTCCACCTGGGCATGGTGCGTGGCCAGCCGCAGCAGCCGGATGACCGCCAGGGTCATGGACTCCTGGCTCTTGATCAGCCCCATTCCCTGGCAGTACGGGCAGTCCTGGTAGATGCTGCGCTTGATCGACGGCCGCATGCGCTGCCGGGTCATCTCGATGATCCCGAACTGGCTCATCCGCAGGCACTTGGCCCGCTCCTTGTGCTTCTTGAGGGCGTCGCGCAGCGTCCGTTCGACTTCGCGGTTGTGCTTGTCGGCCCGCATATCGACGAAGTCGCAAAGAATCAACCCGCCGAGGTCGCGGAGTCGCAGTTGACGGGCGATCTCCTCGGCCGCCTCCATGTTGATGCGAAAAGCGGTCTCCTCCGCATCGCTGTGCTCGCGGAACCGCCCGCTGTTGACGTCGATGGCCACCATGGCCTCCGTCGAGTCGATGACCAGCGACCCGCCCGACGGCAACGGCACGTACCGCGAGTGAAGCTGTTCGATTTCCGTTTCGATGCCGAACTTGTGGAAGAGCGGCTCCTGGCCTGCCCAGACCTCGACCGGAGCCGCGTGTCGCGGCATGGCGATGTCCAGGAACTCGCGCACCTTCACGGCCACGTCGGGTGCGTCGATGATGATGCGGTTGAACTCCGTCGTGTACACGTCGCGGATGGTGCGGATGACCAGGTCCGATTCCTGATACAGCTCGCAGGGCGTGCGTTCGGCGCGAATACGCTCGGCAACGGTCTTCCAGAGCCGTTGCAGATAGGTGAGGTCGCGCTGCAGGTCGCGCTTGGTACGCTCCAGGCCCGCGGTCCGCAGGATGAAGCCCATATCCGTCGGGAGGTTCAGCTCATCGAGGATCCGCCTCATCTTGCGGCGTGTCTCCTCATCCTCGATCCGCCGGGAGACGCCCATGCGGTTCATGCCCGGCATCATCACCAGGTATCGTCCGGGGATGGAGACGTAGGTGGTGAGCGTCGGCCCCTTGGTGCCGATGCCTTCCTTGATGACCTGGACGATGATCTCCTGTCCGCGGCGCAGGCACTTCTGAATCGGCGGCCGTTCGCGTCGCGGCGTCTTGCGGCCGACTTCCTCCGCCTGGCGCGAACCGCCCGGGAAGTACTGCGGCTGCAGATCGCTGATGTGCAGGAACCCGTTGCGGGCCAGCCCAAAGTCGACGAACGCCGCCTGGATGCTCGGCTCGACGTTGGTGACCCGGCCCTTGTAAATGTTCCCCACGTGTGACTCGGAACTGGCCCGCTCGATGAACAACTCTTCGAGCCGCTTCTGGTAGACGATGGCGATGCGGCACTCCTCGCCTTCCGCCACGTTGATGAGCATGACCCGCTCATTTGCCTGGATCGGGGCCGGGGAGGCAAACTCGATCTCCCGGTCTTCGCTGTGCTGGCGCTCGGGAATGGGGAGTTCATCGTCCTCCATCTCGGCCGGGAACGGCGAGGGGGGTGGGGCGGCAGGGGATTGCGTGCTCCTTGGCCCTTGGGCGGGACCGTGCCTGCCTTCCTGAGCGGAGTCGGGCCTGCCACCCTGGACGGGGCCGGACTCGCCGCCTTCGGTACGCGGGAGTGCTCCGCCATTTTCGCCGCCGTTCTGTCGGCCGCGGCGACCTCGCCGTCGGCCTCGGGAGCGCCTGCGTCTCCCTCCTTCCTGCTGGGGTTCATCGGAGCCGGGCCGGTCGCCGTTCTGGTCGAGGCGTTGCGGCTGAGTCGGGGCCGGCCGTTGGCCTTGAGTCGGAGCGATGGCTGGCCGCTGGGGATGGGCCGGGACCGGTCGCTGGGCCTGAGACGAAACCGGCCTCTGGCCTTGAGGAGAGTCAAGAGGCTGGCCCCTGGGAGGCTGGGGCTTTTGAGGAACGGGTGGGCGCATCGGGGGCGCGGGCGGCCGCACCGGGGGAATGGGCGGTCGCACCGGCGGGGAGGCCGTGGATGCCGGCTCGACAGACACGCTTGGGCGTTGCTGGGGCTGGCTTGGTGGGGCTGATGCGGGTACCTCCTCCGGCTCGCTATCCAAAAGACCAAATCCGAAGGGCAGGTCGTCCCTGGCAGGGCGCCCCGGGGCTTGGCGAGCACCCGTGGAAGGCTTGGGCGCCTGCGCGACCGGCGTAGGGGCCGCCGGCGGAGGGGTACGCGGTACGGGCTGAGGCTCGGGAGCTCGAGCCGCGGGTGCGGGGGCGCGTGGCGGCGCTGTCGGCGCCGTCGCGGCGGCGGGAACGTCGTCGCGGGGGGCATCCTTGTCGGCCGTTCGGGCACGCCCTCTGCCCCGTGAGCCGCGCCGGCGACGCGAATCGCCTTCGCGCGGTGGCGTCTTCGCGCCCGGGTCGGCTTGTTCCGCTCCGTCATCGCGTCGCGGGGCCACCGACGACTCAGCCGGCACGGGGGTGACGGCTGCTGCCGTGCCATCCGTCGCGGCGGCGTCGCCGGTCTTGCCGCTTCCCTTTTTGGCAGCCGTCGCCCTGCTGCGTCGGGGGCGTTTGGTTGGGGTCTTTTCGGTCTTCTCGGTCTTTGGGGTTTGTTTCTTTTCGGTCATGGGGTTTCCTGCTCTCGGAACTTCCTTGTCCGAGCAGCGGCGACAGAGTGCACCTTCTGTTTCACGCCTGAGGGCGTTCGAGGTCCTCGTTGGCCTTTGGGCGTGGGGGCTGTCCGGTCTGCCAGATGACCCGCGTGCGGCGGACCCGGTGCAGCAGCACCTGCTGATCCAGACCGACGGCCGCGAGCATTTCACCCGGCCGAACCGAACCTTCGTTCCCCGCCCGTACCGACCATCGCATCAGACCGGCCTCCACCTCCGCCCGAACGAGATAGACCCGCAGGTCCACCGTTCGGCTGGGTTTGCCCGCCTGTCCGGACCGCTGGACAAGCCTGCTGGTGCAGGCCATCAGCCGATCCACGGCGGCGGAGACCTCCGCCTCGCGGTCCGGGGGGACCGGCACGACATACTCAACCTCCTCGGGCTGAGGTGCCGCGTCGGAGTCCGGCGTCCAGGCCTCCGTGAGGCGCAGGCCGGCGGGCATCTGGGGCTGCAGCCGGTCCAGCAGGTCCGCCGGATCGACCGGTTCGGCCAGATCCACAACCAGCAGATCGGCTTCGCTACCCACACCTACCGCCCGTGGGACGGGCAGCGAGATCCGCGGCCGAGGGTTGAAACCCTCTGAGAACCGCACGGGGATCCGCGCCCGAGCCAGCGCCCGCTCAAACAGGCGCATCGTGTCGTGGTGTGAGATGAACCTCAGATCACCCTCGATGGTGAAACAGATAGCTACCTTGTGCCGCAACTCGCTCCTACGTTCCTATTCGTTGCCTGACAAACATTCCTGTGGGGAACCGGTCCGCGGAGCCCTGAATCGAGCGGCGGCACGCCGACCCGATGCGGGCTCCTGACAGGCTCCCTGCCTGCCCGTATCCGACGGACAGGCCCCGTAATCTTTTCCGGCCATCGCAACCGACCCCCATGGTCGTGACTCGCTGCCCACCCGGCTCCTGGGGCAAAATGGCGAATGCCCAAGGCCCAATGACCAATCAATGACCAAGTCCGAAACCAGAACTCCGGCTGCGGACGTTCGTCATTCGTCATTCGGACTTCATTGGTCATTGGTGCTTCGCCATTGGTCATTTTGCCCCGCGGCAGGCGGGTTACGCCCGAACCGCTTGCTGCCATCGCCACCGAGTCTAAATGGACTCCGGCGCGATTTTCCGCACCTCGTCCCGGAGGTAGTTGCTCACCTGCCGATCGGTATCGAACGTCAGGGCCCGCTTGGCCACCCGCTCGGCATGGGCGATGGTGGTCGAACGGATGATCTTCTTGATCTCCGGGATGTCACCGGGGGCCATGGAGAACCGCCGCAGGCCCACTCCCAGAAGGAAGAGGACATAAGTCGGCTCGCCGGCCATCTCACCGCACAGACTGCACGGCACGTGGGCCCGTGACGCCTTGCGGACAATATCCTTCAGCAGGTAGAGGACCGAGGGGTGCGAGGCGGTGTACAGCGACGCCACCCGTTCATTGTTGCGGTCCACCGCCAGGGTGTACTGAATCAGGTCGTTGGTCCCGATGCTGACGAAGTCCACCTCGCTGAGCAATTCGCGGATCTGCAGCGCCGCCGCGGGAGTCTCGATCATGATGCCCACGGGCAGGTCGCGCCGGAACGGAATGCCCGCCTCTTCCAGGTCTTCGATCGCGTCGCCGAGGGCCATTTTCGCCTGCCGCAGCTCCATCAGCGAGGAGATCAGCGGGAACATGATGCGCACGTCGCCCTCGGCCGAGGCCCGCAGAATGGCCCGCAACTGAACCTTGAACAGGTCCAGGTTCTGCAGGCAGTAGCGGATCGAACGCAGGCCGAGAAACGGGTTGCGTTCCGGATCGAGGGCCTGGGCCCGCGTGTACTTGTCCGCCCCAAGGTCCAGCGTGCGGATGGTCACCGGGCGCTTGCCCATGTCTTTGACCACCTGGCGATAGGCCTCGTAATGCTCCGCTTCGGTCGGTTCGACCTCGCTGCGCAGATAAAGGAACTCCGTCCGGTACAGGCCGATACCCGCCGCACCCTTTTCCAGACAGACCTGGACCTCGTGCGGAAACTCGATGTTGGCCCGCAGCGAGATGTGAACGCCATCCTGGGTATCGGCCGGCTTGTCACGCAACTCCACCAGGCCGGAGACCACGGCCTGCATCCGCTGTTCCTCGACCCGGTACTCAGCCAGCATGTCGTCGTCCGGGCGGAGGACCACCAGCCCCTTGGTGCCGTCGAGGATGACGGTGTCTCCCGGGGAGACCGCGGTGGATACGTCCTTGAGGCCCATCACCGCGGGGATGCCCATGGAGCGGACCACAATGGCGGTGTGCGAGGTCAGGCCGCCGCCGTCCATGGCCACACCGACGACCTGCGTCTGGGTCAGGTGGGCGCTTTGCGAGGGGGTCAAGTCGTGGGCAACGAGGATGGTCGGTTCGGTCAGGTGGGCGAGGTCCTCGCCCGGCCGGCCGCACAGATGCCGCAGCAGCCGCCGCTCGATATCGCGGATGTCGCGGACCCGCTCCCGCAGCAGGGCATCCTCCATATTCAGGAACCGGCGCTGGTAGCCGCGGAGGATTTCCCGGGCGGCGTAGGCGGCGGTGTATCGGCGGTCCTTGATCAGGGCGGCGACCTGCTCCCGCAGTCGGCTCTGGCTCAGCACGCCATGGTGAAAATCGAAGATGGACGCGATGTCCTGCCCCAACTGCCGGGCGGTGGCGTCCTGGAGCATTTTGATTTCGGTCAGGGAGGCGTCGAAGGCCTTTGACAGATGTTCCAGCTCGGCGGGCACCTGCGGCTCGGGCACCCGCTCGGACGAGATGCGGTATTCCTCGGCGTCCAAGGCGACCGCTGTGGCGATGACCACACCAGGGGAGACCGGGATGCCCTTCTTGATTTCCATGATCGGCCAATAGGTTCCTGCGGTCGCGTCAGGCCGGTGCGCGGTGAAGACGGGTCATGCCTCGCCGAACCCGCTCTCCACCAAACCGGCCAAGGCCGCCACCGCGCCGTCGGCGTCCTCTCCCTCCGCCAGTAGCTCCAGTCGGGTCCCGTGCGTCGCCTCGAGCAGCATCATCTCCATCGGGTTTTTCCCGTCGACCGCGTACTCGCCCTTGCGCACCCGGATCCGCGAGCCGAACTGCTTGGCCATGTCCACGAAGCGCATCACCGGCCGCGCATGCAAGCCCTGCTCGTTGGCGATGGTCACAACCCGGGATGCTTCGGCCAATGTGGTCTCGACAACTCTTGGGCAAGCCATGAATCGGGGGCACGGTCAACTGCCGGGCAACTCATCCGCTTCCTTGATCAGATCCACGATCTCTTCCTTGGTGGAAGCCTGGCGCAGGAACCGCCGGAACGTATCCCGCTGCAGGTGGCGGAAGATGTTTTCCATCGAGGCCAGATGCTGGTCCGGATTGTCCGGCGGACTGAGCAACAGGACGACGATGTACACCGGGGCGCGGTCCAGGGCGGCGAAATCCACCCCCCCGCTGGAGCGCGCGATCGCCGCCGCGATCCGCTTGACCGCCGGGTGCTTGACGTGGGGGACCGCCACCCCCTTGCCGAAACCCGTGCTCCCCTGGTTCTCGCGTTGAATCACGGCTTTACTGACCGCTGCCGCCTCTTCTTCCGACAGCCCGATGCAGGGAGCCATGGTGTTGACCATCTCGCGGATCACACCGTTGCGGTCGGTGGCCTGCAACTCGGGAACGGTGGCCTCGGTCACAATGAAGTCAGACAGCTTCATGATCGCATTACCTTGTACAGCTTGTGGGCCGCAGCGTCTGGTCCGGGCATCAGCCCTCCAGATCGCGGGCCTCCTCTGGATTCGGCTGAGTCTCTTCTTCGCCTGGTCGGGTACCCGGCCGGGTCGCGTGCTTGCGGTTGCGGAGCTTCTCCTTGTGCTTCTTCAGTTGCCGCTCCAACTTGTCCACCACCAGGTCGATGGCTTCGTAGTAATCACCGGCGTCCACCTGCCCGACAAAGGTCTGCTTGTGGTCGGTCCGGACCACCACTTCGACGCGGTGCTGGACGACCTCGCGGTCCACGACCACGTCGATGGTCTCAATCCGATCATAGAACTTCGTCAGCTTGAGGGTCTTCTCCTCGGCGTACTGTTTCATGGAATCGGTGATGTCGACATGCCGCCCCGTTACGGAGAGCTGCACAGGCTAACCTCCTTCACATGCTGATCGCACCCTAGCTGCGCCAGTTCCCCCGGCCTTGCCGGCCGAGGCCCACGGGGGCACCCAGCACCACACCGCGCGGCTCACAGCGGAGCTGTAAGCGCTTCCATCAATCGGCCGCGTGGTCTCCGGAATGTACGCCATCGGTCGTGTCGCGTCAATACCAGGGGGATTCCGGCGGACCGGGCGGGCGTTTGCATCCCTGTGGCGCGACCCCTAACATGGCGCTCCCATGTACGCAGTTCACACGGTTTTCCGTCCGGGGCACCCGCGGTGGGCGATCGCTGCCAGCGCCGCGCTGCTGACGGCGGCGCTGGCCCTGGCTGCCCTGCTGACCCACAGCAAGACCCGGGCGCTGGCCGTGCCCCTGGAGCCGGAAAGCGAATTGTTTCCGGACACGCGCGTCGAGGCCCGGCTGCCGGCCGGCTGGTCGCGTATCGAGGGCGACACGGACCTGTTTCCCGGCTGCGTGGCTGCTCTGAAACCCGAGGACCGGGTGGGCGAGCTGCTGGTTCTCTTTCGCGACGTACCGCGTCCGTTCGTCGTCCCGACGGCCGACGGGGTTGACCTGCTCCGCCAGATGCTCAGCCGGTTCGAGTCCGGACTGGAAGCGGTGGCGGAGCCGAGTCGGGTTGGGCCGCTGCCCGCCGTCGCCGGGGTTTTCCGGGCGACGGCCGGCCGGGGAGAAGGTCCGCCGTCGCACTACCTGGCCCGAATGGCCGTGGCACCCGACGGCCAGATCCTGGGTTTGATCTACCACGTTCCCCGACCGCCTCGGCCGCAGGACCACCAGCTTGTCGAGGAAGTCAGCCGGCACCTGTCCCTGCAGGATTTAGGGGTCGCGGAAGATGCGGCGGCGGTCATGGCGGAGGCGGGCATTGTCTTCGAGCCGCCGGCCGAGGCCCGGTTCTTCGTGCAGGTTGGCAGCCCGGGTATCGCTCCGACACGGCTCCGGCTGAGCGCCGGCTTGGAGTCGTCTTGTTGGTACCTTGAGCTGGCCCGGGCACCGTTGGTCCGGTCCCGCACCGTGGAGGAGCTGGTCACCGACTACGCCCTGAGCGTTCTGCGGGCGGCGGAGCTGCCGACCGCGCTGGAGGCATCGGATGCCGGGGATCGCAAGCTGTGGCGGGCGAGCCTGGCGGGTGCGGTGGACCTGCCCACCGTCGCGTTCGTGGGCGGGGTCGAGGTGGATGCACAGACCGCCCTGATCATGCGGGTGCGTTACGAGGCGGGCGCCGAGGCCCTCGTCCAGGGGATGTGTGCGGCGATCGCGGCGAAGGCTGAGGTCAGCAGCTTCGAGGAGTCGCTGGACTCGGCCGCGGCCATGGAGCGAGCCCGCGACCTGTTGGGCGAGCTGGCGGAAGAAACGCTCACCACGCTCTGGGCCGCACGAGTGCGTCACCCGGAGCGCTACACGATGTACGCGCCGGGCTTGGCCCTGTTCGAGGAAGCGACGACGTACAGTTCGCGGGCGTCTGAGGGCTACCGCTGGTGGGAGGTCGGGGTGACCTCGGGCCCGGTCACCCGCCGGGATCGCCGAACCGAACCGCATTTTCAGGAGCAGTACTCACTCCGTGACGACCTGGCCGGCCACGCCTACGTCTACAAGTCCGGCGCCGCCAGTCGTGTCGAAGCGGCCTACGAGGAGATCCGACTGCCCGGGGAGCTCGAGATCGCCCGCGAGATCCGGCCCAAGGGGGGCGAGCCTCATCGCTGGCGCACGCGGCTCGACGACGTGTACGCCTGCGAGCCCGTCCTGTTGGCCGCCGCCGCCCGCATGGCCCAGCAGACGCCGGGGCGGCCCGCGCTGTTCAGCACGACGGGGGCGTTCATTCCCCATCTGAGTTACTGCCTCTTGACGCCGCTGGGTCTGCAGCCGCTGCCGCAGCCCGAAGCGGACGAGCTGGCCTGGGCGGTGCGGGTCGATCAGGACTACGGCGCGGCTCCGGTCACGGTCTACTTCGATGATGCGGGCGTCCTGCAGGCGACGGACCTGGACCACGGCTTGTGGATGGAGCGGAAGGCGAAGTGAGGAGGCAGTGGGCAGTGGGCAGTGGGTAGTGGGCAGAGGGCAGGAGACAGGAGACAGGAGACAGAAGTGAGGAGCGAGAATCTACAACTGGGGATGCTTCTGTTGCCGGCGAACGCACGGGCATGGGGCATGCACGGCTCGCGCAAGATGACCCATTCTGTCTCCTGTCTCCTGTCTCCTACTGCCTACTGCCTACTGCCTACTGCCTTCTTGCTCTTCGCTTCTCACTTCCTCGCATGGGGACTTCTGCTTGCCTGGCCGGCCTTGCTGGCGGCCCAGACGGTGCCTTGGCCGACCACCGCGCCCGTCCCCACGGCAAAGGGCGAGATGGCCCTGCCGTACGTGGACGGCAGCTTCGGCTTCTCGGTCGGCTGCCCGGCGGGTGCGGTGGTCGAGCGGGAGAAACGGTTCGTCACCACGGCCGACCTGGAGATTGTGCGCTTCGTGCAGTTCGAACATACCTGGTCGCAGGCCGTGTGGCTCTCGACGAGTCCGCGTCCGGTCAACCCGGAGGGGCTGTTGCAGGACATGGGCGGCCGGCTGGCGATCGAGCATGAGAATGCGCAGCGCGAGCGGCAGGAGGCTGTGCGCATCGGCCCGCGCGAGGGCGTCCGCCTGGCGATCACCTTCACCGGCGATGAGCGGGAGTGGCTTCGTCAGCAGGCGGCCATCATCACCCGGCCGAGCGAGTACTACACGTTGATTCTGATTACTCCGGTCGCCGACCGCGAGGTCGCCACCGCCTTCTTCAATCAGGTCGTGGACAGCTTCACCATCCTGCGTTCGGAACTGATGCAGGAGCGCATCTCAGCGGCGCTGAGCCGCGGCGGGGCCCTGCTGCAGGCGCTGGCCGGCGACCGGGAACGGTTCAAGGCTTTGGCCGCGGAGCGGGACACGCACCTGCGGCTGGTGCAGGACGGCCGGGAGGTCGGCTTCGTACACATGCACGAGGGGCCGGGGCAGGTGGACCATCACGACGGCCTGGCGGTCTACCAGCAGGGCTGGGTCTTTGGCCAGGACGAGAGCGTCACGCAATTCCAGTACGACATGTTCCTGGCCGTGGACCTCACCTACGCCCGCTGGGACAACCGCATCCGCGTCCTCACCCCCGGCGAGGAGGGCAAGCCGGCCCGCGTCTCCCTGGGCATCGAGCACGGCCTGCAACAGAATGACAAGCTGCTGGTCACCTACACGGCCAAGCTCAACGATCCCGAGATGAAGGAAAAGGTGCTCGAGGTTGAAAGCACCTTCGGCTCGCCGGCGTGGTTCGTGCTTCTGCCGCGGCTGGTGGATCTGGACAAGCCGGAGGCTTACGCCTTCTCTGCGTACGACGCGGAGCGCCGCGGGCTGATTCTGCGGGTCTTCCAGGTGGTGGGGCCGGCGTACGTCACGCTCGACGGGCAGCGTGTGCCGGTCGTCAAGCTCGAAGACAGCGAGGGACTGGTCCCGCCGATCAGCGAGATCGACGTGGACTCCACCGGCCGCATGTTGCGGGTCGGTGCCGGTCCGCTGGAAATGCTGGCCACCACGCAGCGTTACGTGCAGCAGAACTACGAGGCCCGCGTCATGAAGGCCCTGGAGACCATGAAACAGTACCCCCTCCGCCCCCCCGCCCCGCCCGGCGGCGCCGCCGGTTCGCCGCAGTGATGAGCGGCCGTCAGGTGCAGGCCGAGCGGCGCAGCCCGGAAGCCTGCACGCGACTGCACTGCTCACAGAGCAGTGGCACACGGGGGGTTGGCACGCGACCGCTACGGGCAGGGCGTGGCGGCGGTGTTCAAGCGGTTCCGTACCGCGACCAGATCCAGGATGTTAATTGCCCCGTCGGCATTGACGTCCGCCCGGAAGTTGCCGAGAGTCACCGGCTGATTCAACTGGTTGCGGACCTGAACCAGGTCAAGGACGTTGACCGCACCGTCGCCGTTGGCGTCTCCAGCGAGTACCTCAATGCACAGTGTGTCCACGACTGCCAACCCTGCCGAGTTTCGAATGCCTGGAAAGGCGACCAATAGTGGTTGCAGATTTGAGACACCGTTGAGCAGAATGGTCAGAACCGGCCCGCTGATCTCCAGGCCAGTCACCGTGCCGCTGCTCAGGGATACGTCAGCCGGATCGACGTCGTTCAGGCTTTCCACGTCTTGGTCAAAGAGCACCACCAGGGTCGTCGGCCCGCCGACGCGGCTCTCGGTTGCTCCTGATGTTGTGACGTCGATGTCGAACACCCCGGCCGGGCCATGGGATCTACGGGATAGAGCCTCCGCCATCGCCGGAGGCACTTGGCTGACACATTCCTCGCCCACGATCGGCTCGTTGGGACCGCCGTCGAAGTTGATTGACCCCGCAAAGCAGACCTCCCCAGTCTGGAGAACGGGAACATCGACCGTGTAGCTGACCGTGCGGGGTTCCCCATCGAAGAACACCCATTTGACCTTCTCGTGGACCGGATCCCAACTCCCGCCATCGCTGATGTCGCCTGGCGTCCAGCCCGCAGGCGGAAGATCCTCGAATCCCATCGCAAACGTACCCGCCGGTGGGTCTATTTGTAGCTGTACGGTCAGGGGATGTCCAGGTCGGTAGACTCCTCCCAGGTACCGATCGGCCCGCCCCGATCCCGGCTCTACGGCGGCAATGCTCGGTGCCCGGCTTGCGCCGCATTGGCCGGCCGGGAACCACTGCTCCAGGCCCTCGTCCCAGCAGTAATCCTCCGCGTTCCGGTACAGGTAGACGCCGCGCACCACCGCTGGCATGTCATCCTGACAACCCGCCCGCCACGTACAGATGTAGCCAACGATCTCGCACAGCTCGATTCGCCAGTCCTGACAGACTGCGCAGGTGCAACCGGCATTCGGGCAGGAAGAGCAACTGAACGAGTAGTCGTCGTCGGCCGGATGGTATCTGCAGCTCACATCATCCAGGCAGCGATCCCCGCAAATCGGTTGGTTGGGGCCACCATCAAAGTTAATCGCTCCCGCAAAGCAGACCTCCCCGGTCTGCTCACCGGGAACATTGACCGTATAGTTTACCGTGCGGGCCTGTCCATCGAAGAATAACCACTTGACCTTCCGGTGAACGGGATCCCAGCTACCACCGTCGCTGATGTTGCCGACGTTCCAGCCCATGGGAGGCGAGTCCTCTAAGCCCACAGCAAAGGCGCCCGCCGGCGGGTCAAACGCGACGCGAACCGTCAAGTCCCGTCCCTTCTGATAACAGGCCGGCAAACTCCGGTTCGCCTCGCAGGTCAGATCAGCGCACTGTTGTGTAGCCTCATCACAGCTCTGTCCCTCTCCGCACGGCGGGATTCCCGCCACACAAAGGCTGCCGTCACAGGCCTCAACGCCGTTGCACCACAGGCCGTCGTCGCAGTGAGTGTCTATGGAACACTCGATGCACTCGCCGGTCTCAGGATCGCAGATCTGATTATCGCAATCCTTGGCGGCTTCACCACAGACCCCGCCACACGTGGCGACCATGCACGGGTCAGCCGGTATCGGGCAGTCGGCCGCAGTGAGGCACTCGACGCATTCACCGGTCCACGGATCGCACAGTTCATCGCCGCAGTCCCTGTCCGCGTATTCGCACACGTGGGCAATACACGTCCCGATCAGGCACAGGTTCTCGCTGAAGCAATCGTCACTGGTTACGCATTGGGCGCACACATGGGCGTCTTCATCGCAGACGCCGATCAAGCAAGGAGAGATCCCGACAACGCACTCGCCATCGACGCAGCTTTCCACGCCGTTGCAGAACAGCCCGTCGTCGCACTCCGAAGAACCCAAGCACTCAACGCACGCACCGGTCGCCGGATCGCAGACCCCGCCGCTGCAGTCCTTCTGGGTGTTGAGGCAGGCCAGTTCCACACAAGCATCGTCCGTGCACAGGTCGCCGTCGTCGCAATCCTCATCGTGGACGCACACCCAGGAACCGGTGATGCTAAAAGGCCCGTCACTCAAATCCTCGGCAACAAGCCAAGCGGCATCGTATGCGCGGACGTACACCCGGTAGTCCGTCGAGTCTCCGATCCAGTGTTGAATGGCCCAATCGAAGCTGCCAGCCCCGACCGTCGGCTGGCCGATCGTTTCGCGGTAATCGTCACCTTCGTATAGTTGAATGCTTACCCACTCGTCGCCCGCGGTATTTGTGCTCGTCCAGGTGATCGTCTGCGTCGTGCTCGCTGACCAGACTTCGCCGCCGTTGGGGCTGCTCACTGTAATCGTCGGCGGGGGCACCGAGCCGAAGATCTCGAACGGGCCGTCGCTGGAGTCCTCGAAGGAGCAAACATGGTGATCGCACAATGCCAAATGCAGCCGATAATCGTCGCCATCACCGATCCAGGGCGGAATGGCCCAGTCGAAGCTGCCGGCCCCGGCCGTGGACTCTCCAATCACTCCCCGGTGATCGTCACCTTCGAAGAGACGGAGGTATACCGGCTCGTCGCCCGTGGTATTCGTGCTCGTCCAGGTGATCGTCTGCGTCGTACCCGCCTGCCAGACCTCGCCGCCGTTGGGGCTGGTCACCGTGATCGTCGGCGGCGGGACCGAGCCGAAGATCTCGAACGGGGCGTCGCTGTAGTCGTCGAAGCAACCATTGCCATCGCACAAATGCACGAGCACTCGATAGTCGCTGCCGTCACCGATCCAGGGCGGAATGGTCCAGTCGAAGTTGCCGGCCCCGGCCGTGGGCTCTCCAATCCAGCTCCGCCAATCATCACCTTCGTATAGGGTGATGGCTACCCATTCGTCGCCGGTGGTATTCGTGCTGGTCCAGGTGATCGTCTGCGTCGTACCCGCCTGCCAGACCTCGCCGCCGTTGGGGCTGGTCAAGGTAATCGTTGGGCTTGTGTTCACAGCGATCGGATGCACAACGGGGGTGCGGATCTCGTCAGGCTCGGGGGCCGCTCGGCTGGTACCAGAAGTTTCCGCCTCGCCGAGCCGATCCAGCCCAGTTCGCCCAACAGGGACCGACGCGCCTTGGCTGGGAAGGAGCCCGAAACCCCGGCCATCCGGGCTGGCGATAGAGCTGCTTTGCCCATGCACCCATACCGGGCACACTCCGACCAAGACGCTGAGCAGACTGATCATTCCCCGCTGCAGGCAGGCTGTTCTCGACATGGAATCCTCCTCCCCCTTTGGTTGGACCAGGAAAAGATGCGTAAGGGGGTCCGCTGGCCGCGAATCCAGGGAGCCGCTACACTGTCACTTTAACAACCTCATTATACTCGATCCGCTGGGTAAATGCAAGGGCCGGAACTGGAAAAAACCCCGATGTGGCGCAAGCTGGCTCCATGCTGATTGCCGGCGGCCCGCATAGGCAGCGTGTGCCGGTCGTCAAGCTCGAAGACAGCGAGGGGCTCGTCCCGCCGATCAGCGAGATCGACGTGGACCCGACCGGCCGCATGTTGCGGGTCGGCGCCGGCCCGCTCGAAATGCTGGCCACCACGCAGCGTTACGTGCAGCAGAACTACGAGGCCCGCGTCATGAAGGCCCTGGAGACCATGAAACAGTACCCCCTCCGCCCCCCCGCCCCGCCCGGCGGCGCCGCCGGTTCGCCGCAGTGATGAGCGGCCGTCAGGTGCAGGCCGAGCGGCGCAGCCCGGAAGCCTGCACGCGACTGCACTGCTCACAGAGCAGTGGCACACGGGGGGTTGGCACGCGACCGCTACGGGCAGGGCGTGGCGGCGGTGTTCAAGCGGTTCCGTACCGCGACCAGATCCAGGATGTTAATTGCCCCGTCGGCATTGACGTCCGCCCGGAAGTTGCCGAGAGTCACCGGCTGATTCAACTGGTTGCGGACCTGAACCAGGTCAAGGACGTTGACCGCACCGTCGCCGTTGGCGTCTCCAGCGAGTACCTCAATGCACAGTGTGTCCACGACTGCCAACCCTGCCGAGTTTCGAATGCCTGGAAAGGCGACCAATAGTGGTTGCAGATTTGAGACACCGTTGAGCAGAATGGTCAGAACCGGCCCGCTGATCTCCAGGCCAGTCACCGTGCCGCTGCTCAGGGATACGTCAGCCGGATCGACGTCGTTCAGGCTTTCCACGTCTTGGTCAAAGAGCACCACCAGGGTCGTCGGCCCGCCGACGCGGCTCTCGGTTGCTCCTGATGTTGTG
>CAZEEJ010000019.1:0-4433 GCA_964511155.1 uncultured Planctomycetales bacterium
TGGTCGCGCAGGGCGCGGTGGGCGATCATGAGGACTTCCTGGGTGACGTCGTCCGCGTCGGCGTCCGGGAGTCCCAACCGGCGGCAAAAGCTCTCGAGCATGGGAGCATAGATGCGGTAGAATCGGCCCCAGGCCTCACGGTTCTGGGTATCGCGCACCGCCCACAACAAATTGGTTTGCGTCGTCTGCACACCGGCCCCATCCGCAAGCGGTCATCGCCGCACCCGGCGGCCTTGCCGGGGCACATCGTTCATGGTGACAGATCCCGGCGCGCGATGCAATGCCGCGGGGTAACCGTTCACAAAACAGGCCGCAGAGGCACAAAGGTGCAGAGGCACAAAGGCATAGCGCGGGCTCCGCCCACAACGCAAGGAGTCGACAACCGCCGATTCATGTGAAGCAAACTTCCCCTGGTCCGCACCCCTTTTCCGCATGCTAAGACCGGGGCAATTCAGACAACATCCTCTCCGAGTGCCTCCAGGTCTGCCAGGTCCTTCTTCCTGCCCGTCGCACGTTTGTTGATGATGTACTGCTCTCGACCGAGGTAGGAAACCGGAATGCCACCATACGAGCCGGGCACTTTGCCGGCATCGGCTTGTTCCCAGGACACACCCGTGATCGATGTCATGAAATCCACACGGACAGGGGGCAGGCCGAGTTGAATCACCCGGTCCGGATCCGCGAAATCCTCAGCGGTGAGATTCGGAAACTGAAAGCCGAAGTCGGCCACGGCTTGACACACTCGTCTTGCGTTCTCGGGGTCCGGTCGCACATAGATGTCGATGTCACCTGTAAATCGGGGAGCACCGTGGAAGGCCAGGGCGTAGCCACCGACGACGAGGTAATCAACGCCGTGTTCGTTCAATGACTTGAACAGTTCTCTGAAGTCTGGGTACACTTCCATAGTACTGCCTGCGCAGGGCGTCCACGGCCGCGACGCGCTCCTCGGGTGGGCGGCTCAGCCAGTAGGCAAGGTCCGCTTGTGCGCAGGACTCGCCTAACTTGCGCTTCTGAATCACTTTCTGGATCATGCCTTCCCGCTCATTCCGACGGTCCATCCCGAGCGAACCCCGTCAGCTTCAACCGCAAGAGGGGCAACCGGAAGACGGGAACGGGTCAGAAGCCATTCTCTCCTTGCCTTCACCCTTGTTGCCACACTACCATCCTAGCCCTGTCTCATTGCCTTGTCGATGGCGCCTGTCCCCTTGGTTCTGTCCATCCTCTGCGTGACACCTTGGCCTCTACGCTGCACATCTCTTCGTTCTACCGCAGAGGTCGCCGAGCAACGCAGAAGCGAAGGCTCCGCGACCTCAGCCCGGCTGATTCATCATCCGTCATGTGCCCTACTTCCGGCCGACCAGGCCGCGGGGGGCGGGTTCCGGCTTTTTGTGCGGCACGAGGAAGGAGACGCCGCACTTGATGCACTTGGCGGCACGGCCGCGAGAACTCTCCGGCAGAAACAGAAGCTGGCCACACTTGGGGCAAAGGATCTTGGCGCGCGGGTCGGGCGGCGGCGCGGACTTGGACGCCTCTGACGCTTGCTTCTTCTGGGCGTTCTGACGCTCCATCGTTTGCCGCTGGGTGCGCTTCTCGGCCTCTTTACGGCGTTCGGCCATGCGCCGGCGGTACTCCTGTTCGCGGCGCTGCTCGTCCGCCTCGCTGACCGCCCGCCGCTTGACGATGCTGCGGCCCGTCAGTGCCGTGAAGCAGTGACTGAACAGCAACTCGAACTCCTTGGTCTGGAGATTGCTGACCAACTGCCCGGCGGCGGGCGACAAACGGCCGGTGCGTGCCTGCTCGTAAAGGTCCACAAACGCGTAGGGCTCCCACGCCTTGTTCTGCTCCACGATCTCGCGGAAACGCCTGATCGCCGTCTCCGCATCCGGCCGGATGGCCTTGAGCACGTGCTCGGCAAGCGGCTTGAAGATCGCATGCCCTTCCATCCGCTGGAACGCCCCCTTGGCCTCCTCGGCCTTGCCCCGGTGCCGGGCACACAGGCCGGTGATGTACAACTGCTCCCGGGCCGGGGCAATCTGGGCGAGCATATCGGCGTCATCGACCCACCCCGTCCAGAGGAAGAGCAGCCCGCGGAGTGCGGAGCGCAGGTGCTCGTCCCCCTTGGCGGCCGCACCGAACAGTTGGGAGTCCTCAACCTCGTCGAGTTTCCGCTTGGCCAGCGCGTTCTGGTGCTCCTGCCATTGCAGGGGCGGCGTGCCGGAACCACGGGACATCAGAAACTGCATCATGTCGGACGGCAGTTGGGCGAAGTCAAAATCAAGCATGGCATGGTCCCGTAAGGCCAGCGTCGAGGCACAGTTACTCCTTCCTCCTATCGGTCCGCCACCCCCCTGGCTTCGGGACGTACCTGTTTTTTCCCACGGCCGCGGGCCGGATCACCGGCGCCGGCTGGCTATCGGACGCCCCCGGTGCGCGGCGGCCCGGCGCCCCGTCTTGACAGCGCCGAGCGGCGGTCTCTACAATCCGTCGGTGATGAGGATCAACCGTTCAGCATGGATGCTGGGGCTGGCCGTGATGCTGGGCGTCGCTGGCTCTGGCTGTCAGTCCACCGGACCGGACCATCTGCCCCGCGAGAGCGAGCAGGTGGCCATGCTTTCCCTCATGCTCCCGCACGAGGTCCGTATCCAGCCCTTCACCAAGATCGCCAGCTTCAACGAAGACCGCATCCCGGACGGCATCCTGGCCATTGTTCGTCCGCTGGACCCCTTCGGGGACCCGGTCAAAGCGGTCGGGCTGTTCTACTTCGAGCTGTGGAGCTACCGGGACGCCTCCGGCGACCCCAAGGGCGAACGGCTCGAGTTCTGGGATCAGGTGATTCAGAATCCCGAGGACGTGCGGCGGTACTGGAAGCGGGCCCAGATGTACGAGTTCCAACTTGCCTGGACGCAAGGAGCCGGCGCGGTCCAGCCCGGCCGCAAGTACATTTTGACCGTCAGTTACCGGACGCCGTGGGACACGACCCTCCAGGACGAGCACGTGCTCGAGTTTCACCTGCCCGGCGAGTCGTTGACCGAGCTTCCCGAGAATCGTGTTTTGGGTACTGGGAGAACGCCATGAACGCGCGCATCGGATCCTGCCTGGGTCTCGTGGCCGCTGGGCTCCTGCTGACGGGTTGTGCCGAGAAGCTCACCTACGAACGTTGGCAGACCGTCCACGACGGGATGCACGCCGATGCCGTCCAGGCCACCCTGGGCAAGCCGTGGCAAACCACCGAACAGACGTGGATCTACTCCGACGAGGACCGGGGCGTCACCGCCATGGTCTATTTCGACGGCCCCAAGGTCGTCGGCAAGACCTGGCAATCGCCCGAGCACGGCATGCAGGGTAAGAGCCCCAACGTGAACCAGCCCGGCGAATCGGAAGAAATTCGCGTTCGGACGATCAAGTGACCCCTTACCGACTTCTGGCCGTCGATATCGACGGCACGCTGCTGGACTCCCACAGCCGCCTGCCGGACTGTCACCGGACCGCGCTGCAGCGGGCCCATGCGGCCGGCCTGCGCGTCTGCCTGTGCACCGGGCGGTCGCTGACCGAGGCCCGCCCGGTAATCGACCAACTGGAGCTGGATCTCGACGCCGGCGTATTCGTCTTCGGGGCCATCGTCAGCGACCTGCAAACCGGGCGCAGCATCAGTCGCAGCCCGTTACCCGCTTCGTTGGCCGACCGGGTCGTCGCGTTCTTCCAGGCCCGCGGCTACCCCATCCTCGCCCTGCATGACGTAACGGAAGCGGGCGTAGACTATCGGCTCATCGAGGGGCATCGCCATGCCGACGCCTGCGAACGCTGGCTCAAACAGACTCCGGGTCGGGTGTGCCGCACCGATCGTTGGCCCGCGGAGCACCCGGTGGTCCGCCTGGGAGTGATCGAACGGCCGGAGAACCTGTCCGATTTGCTGGGTGCCTTGACGGGCGAGTTCCCGGCCGGCGAGTTGAAGTGCAACGCGATCTACGCTCCGAATTACCGGCTGCACGTGGTCGAATGCTTTGCCCCTCCGGTGAACAAGTGGCATGGCCTGACGCAGTTGCTGCGGGCCTGGGAGCTGACTCCGGACCAGGTGGCGGCGGTCGGCGACGACGTGAACGACGTGGAGATGATCGCCCAGGCGGGTCTGGGAATCGCGATGGGTAACGCGGTAGAGGCGGTACGGGCGGTCGCTCGCTGGCTGGCCCCCTCCCATGACGCCTGCGGCCTGGCGGCCGCCGTCGAGGTGGCGTTGTCCGGCAGATGCCCCGTTTCCCGCTGATCGTGGCGCCGGAATCGCCAACCTGAAATCCGAAGTCTCAGATCCTCGCCCTACCCGGGGACTCGCGTCCCCGGCTCACACTCGCGTCCCCGGCTCGCACTCGCGTCCCCGGCTCACACTCGCGTCCCCGGCTCACACTCGCGTCCCCGGCTCGCACTCGCGTCCCCGGCTC
>CAZEEJ010000019.1:4533-32567 GCA_964511155.1 uncultured Planctomycetales bacterium
ACTCGCGTCCCCGGCTCACACTCGCGTCCCCGGCTCGCACTCGCGTCCCCGGCTCGCTCCTCACTCCTCACTCAGCACTCAGTACTCATCACTACGGGCCCGAGACATTCGGGTTAACCCCTTCTTGCCGGAAGTCGTGGAAACCGGATACAATAAAGATTGAGATGGTCACCACTCAGGGACGTTCGAGTTCCCCGCCAGAGACCCGGCCTGAGGGCGGGCGCGTGGCACCGTTCATGCCGGCGGAGCCCGATCCATCACGGATGCGGCCCGGCGGGCTGATGGTGCCTGCCACACCAGTGGGCGCGAAGCTGCTGGCCAATCGGGCTCGGCAGCGACGTCAGTGGGTGTTCCGCTCCACGGCCATGCTGGCGGGCATAGCCATCCTGCTCTCCTTCCTGGTCACCTGGCGCCGCGACGAGATGGCCGCCGACGAAAGCCTCCGGCTACTGGCTGCTCCGGTCGCTCAGCTTCAGGCCCACCTGGACGCCTGGGGTCACCTGCCGGCCGAAATACCCGAGCCCGCCCGCGGCAGTGTCGAGCTCCTCCTCTCCGCCGCTGACCGCTATTACGCCGATCAGACCAGCGACATGGTGCTCATCGGTCATACGCCGCCGGTCATGCTTCACCTCAAGGAGAACGGTCGAGGGGTCATCCTCTACCAGCAGGGAAAGGTTCGAGCCGAGTGGATGACCACGGCCGAGTTCCGCGATCGATCCGCCAGGCAGATGGCCCGGATGCGCGCCTTCGAGCAGGAGCGCCGTGCCCGCCCGCCAGAATTGCCCTGAGCCACCCCCGCCCAGGGCGTTGGAGCCGGCGCGCTCCACGATTACAATGCCCCCATGGCCCGCATGAAAGCAGCCGATCGGCGCAAGCAACTCCTCGATTCCGCCGCCCAGTGTTTCGCCCGGCACGGGTACCGGGGTACGACGACGGCCATGATCGCCGCCGAGGCCGGCGTATCGGAGCCCATCATCTACCGCCATTTCCGCAACAAACACGACCTGTTCATCGCCCTGATCGAAAAGGTCGGCGACGAGGTCTTCAGCAACTGGCAGCGGGCGACGCAAACCATGGACTCCCCGCTGGACAAGATGCGGATCCTGCTTTACCAGAACCCGGCCACTTCAGACCCGTGGACGGCCGGCGTGTACCGGCTCCTGTTCCACGCCTCGACGGAGCTGGCCGAGCCCACCATCCAGCAGGCCATCCGCGACCACTACGAACGGTACGTCAAATCCCTCGCGTCGGTCATGCGCGAGGCCCAGGCCCTCGGCGAGATCCGCAACGACGTGCCCGCCGAGTGGCTGGCCTGGCAGATCATCCACGCGGCCGTCGGCTTCGCGATGATCCGCCCCCTGAGCATCCCCAGCCACGCGACCCTGGAGTTTACTCAGGGAACCATCCGGCTGCTGCTCGAAGTGCTGACCCGGTCCCGCTGACTGCTGCTGGCGGCCGGAAACCGCGGAGGACTGAGGCCAACCATTGGGCACCGGGCGGGTCTATACTGGAGGGTGTGCTTATGATGATCCCACAGGTCATCCGACGGCGTGTCTGGTTGGCGGTGGCGGCCGCTCTGGTGGCCGGCGAGGCCATGGCTCAGAATCGCGCACCCAGGCCCACAACCACGGTTCCTCGCCCGACCATCCGCGTCGCACCCCGCACGCCGGTGACCGTTCCCCGTCCGGCCGTCAGCGTACCCCGTCCGGCGGTTAGCGCACCACGCCCGGCGGTCAGGGCGAGCCGGCCGGTCACCAGCGTGCCAGGGCCGGCGATCAGCGCACCCGGCCCCGCGGTCCGTGCACCCGGACCGGCCATCGGCGTGCCTGCACCGGCGATTCGTCAGCCCGTAAGTCCTCTCCGCAACAGCAGTTCACGCGCCGTGCCCGGTCGGAATGATCCCGTCGGACTCGGATACGTGCCCTTGCGTCTTGAGCGGTCGGCATCCAGTGCGTCGGCCCGGCGGGACGGAGCCGTCGGGGCGGTTTCGCCTTCTGCTCGCTCATCCTTCGTCGTTCCGCGCGGGTCCACGCCATCGCTCGGCTCGCGGCCCGGCTCTGTCCCCAACCGCGGCCCGGGCGAGGCAACGCGGGGGGCGACCGGCCCGTCGGTGGGCGGGCGGCCGGACTCGCCGCTGGTTTTCATCTCGACGCGAAGGCCGCGAGAGGCGTCCGTGGTTGCTCCCGGGGAGGGCGGCGTCCATCAGGCTTCCCGGGGCAGCGCTGCGGACGGCTCAGTCCAGCGATCAGCACGAGCCCACCCCACTCCCATCGGGGTCAAGCGTGGACGGACGGTGGGCCTGCCAGGTGTGACGGGAAACCGCCCAGCTGGTGACGCCGCTACGAGTTCCGTGTCTCCGAGTATCGGCGGTCCCGGCTGGCTTCCTCAGATGTCCGCTGTCCCCGCGGCGCTCCGGCCGATCGCCACACCGAAACAGCATGCTCACGTACCGCGGCCGGGATTCGGCTTCTATCACGGCCGGCAGCAGTGCCCATCGTACTACCGACCGTACTTTGTCCCCTCCCCGGTGATCGTCGCCCCGACGGTGGTCGATCAGCCGATCGTCGTCCCGCAACCCGTGGTCATCGAGCAGCCGGTGGCCGCGCGCCCGGCTGAGGCGTATCGCATGGCTGATGCTCCCCTCCCCGCGAGGTCAGGGGCAGCGCCGGCTGCGTACGCCGACGCGGGGCTCCACGCCGTGGCCCTGCCCAGTCCTACCCCCGACGGCGGCCGGCCAGTGGACGAACGTCTGTACCGGCTGATGGGGGAAGGAACCGAGACTTTCGTGCTGGGCAGGTATGAAGAGTCGGCCAGGACGTTCCTGCAGGTCATGCTCGAGGACCCCGACAACGTCGATGGCGCCCTGGCCTACGCGGTCGCCCGCTTTGCGACCGGGGACTACGAGATGTCCGCCCTGGCGATTCGCCGTGCTGTCCGCCGGTTGTGCGAGGTCACGCACTCGGACTTCGACCTGCGGGAGCGTTACGGGCAGCCCGAGGATATCAATCTGCATTGGGCGAACCTGGTTAACGCCCTGCACCACGATCCCGACCACCCGGACATCCTGGTGGTGCTGGGCTTCGTGCAGCACTTCACCGGCCAACGGGCAGACGCCGTTGCGACCTGGGAGCATATCCAAGCGCTGTTCCTCGATGACGCGGACGTGGCCGACTGCTTTCTGCAGGCTCCTGATACTACTGGATCGACCGACCCGGCGGAGATGCCGGGCGAGGCCCGCTGACGCCGTAGACGCCGGCATGGAGTCGCGTTGACAGGCGGCGGCGGCATCCGCATAGTGGTACGCTCGCGCGGAGCGGGTCGTGCCGGTCCCCCCTCCCAGGATGCTCAACACGTGCGCCGCCGCGCAGAGAGGGGTCGGCAGCGGAACTCGGATGGCCATTCAGTTTCACATCGAAGAGCAATACCGCGGTGCCCTGGCGTCGCTGGGCCTGACGAGCTTCGAGCAGGTCATGGCCGCTCGGATGGGCTCTCCGGTCAGCATGGGCAAGGACCGCAGCACGGTGCGGCTGGCGGTGGAGATCGCGGGGCAACCCCGGGAGTTGTACCTCAAGCGTACGTTCCGGCATCCGCCCCGGATGCTCCTGCGGCAATGGCTGACGGGCCGCAAACCGCAAGCGGCCCCCACACGGGAGTACCGGCTTGCGGCCCGGCTTGCGGGGCTGGGCATTCGGACCGCCCGGGCGGTGGGCTGGGGCCAGCGCACGGGTTGGCTGGGCCCGGCGGCGGCGTTCGTGTTGTTCGAGGCCGTACCGGCTGCGTTTTCCCTCGATGAGGTCTTCGCGGTTCGCCCGGGGGTACCGCCGCTGGCCACGGTGCGTGAGCGGGCGCGCATCCTGGCGTCTGTCGCCGACGTGGTTCGCCGACTGCACGAAGCCGGCTTGCGCTGGCCCGATCTGGCGGCCAAACACGTTCTGGTCGCGCTGGGGGTGGCGGGGATACCCGGACCGCTCGCTCAGGGTCGCGGCTCTGATCGACCAGAGCTCTGGTTGGTTGGTTTATCGCGGATGCACGCGAGCGGAGCGGCCCGCCTGCGGGTGCGGGATCTTGTCGGGTTGTTGCGCTCCATGCCCGCCGACGGGTTAACGCGGACGGATCTGCTCCGGTTCGCGTTGGCCTACGGCGGGCTTGCGGAACAGCCCTGGAAGCACCAGAAGGAGGCTCTGGCCCGCGACTGGAGCTGGGCGGCCCGGCTGTGGAGCCGCCTGCAGCGTCGGCAGGTAGCCTTGGCGGGTTTGGCCGGCTATCAGCCGGGCAGGTATCTGAAGCTCGGCAGCATCCAGGTGGACGAGCGATACCTGGCCTTGCTGGCCGGCCGCGGGGTGACGACCTTCGACGCGGTCTTCAAGTGGCGGCCGGCAGATGGGTCGGCGGTCTCGGACAACGGGTCGGAAGTCCGGTTCGAGGTACCCGGAGCGGACGGCGACCCGATGATCTTGCGGCTCCATCGGTTCGACCGTCCGCGGTTGGCCGAGCAGGCCCGGCGGGTGCTTCGGGACCGGGTGACGGGCAGCTCCGCCAAGCGGCTCTGGCGGAAAGCGACCACGCTGCACAAAGCGGGCGTGGCCACGGCGTTGCCCGTTGCGTACGGAGAGAAGATGCGGGGCTGGTGGGAGCGCCGCAGCTTCGTGCTGTTCCGCGAGCCGCAAGGCATCTGCATCAGCGATCTGGCGCGGTCGGACTTCTCCCGAGCCACGGCCACCGCTCGCCGGGCGGCCGTTCGCCGATGCGGGGAGCTGCTCACCCGTCTGCACCAGGCAAGGCTCGGCTACGGCGGCCACGAGGACCGCGGACCGATCCTGGTTGAGACCGCACCGGGCGAGTTCGAGCCCTGCTGCCCGGACCCTGCTGCGCTGGTCGCTTGTCGGCCCGCGGACCGGCTCCAAGACGTAGCGGCGCTGCATGCCGCTGCGGCGGACTGCAGGCTCACCCGCACGGACCGGCTGCGGTTTGCCAGGGCCTACCTGGGAACACATGCCCCCAAAACCGCCATCCGACAATTCCTCAACGCGGTCTTGTCCGCCCGCCCATGCCGCTTCCCGCAACATCAGGGTTAAGTTGGCTTCCTGAAGGTCCGATTATGTGCTTGTGGTCTCATAACCGCCCGCCCCCAGTGTGCGCGGGCGGGGGACGGCTCGCGGCTTCACCGCCGGCCGCTTGCGGCTTCGCAGGGAACCCAGGAGATGACCGGCACGGCAGGGCTCATGGTCGGTACAACGAGCACATTATCGGTCGCTGAGGACGTCCTCGCAGCAGCGGGCTCGACAGGCGAGCACGAGGCGAGGCCCGTTATCGGATCTGACACTCTGGCCGGGCCGCGCAACGCGATCGGCTTGCGCAACCTCCGCATGATGCACTTTCTGGAGCGTGCGGCCCTGCGGTTCAACCAGGCGCGCATACCGCTGATGGTGCTCAAAGGTGCGGCACTGAACCTGACGCTGTATGACGACCCCTGCGACAGACCCATGGGCGACCTCGATCTGCTGATTCGGCCGGAACACGTCGATCGCGCCCTGGCCATTCTCGAAAAGCTCGGCTGCCGGTACGGCGAGCCGCTGCTGCGCGAGGACTTCTTCCCGCGTTTCCATTACGAGCGTGAACTGAACGCCGGGGTGATCCACCCGGTGCGACTCGATCTGCACGTGCGGCCGTTTCGGCCGTTGCGGTACGCTCGGATCGTGCCTTCCGAGGCCTTCTGGGAGCGGGCGCGGGCGGTGCGGCTCGGTCGGGCGACGGTTCTCGTGCCGTCGGTCGAGGACATGCTGATTCATCTGGCCGTCCACTCGGCGGTGCATGGCCACGGGCGGGCCTTGTGGCTCGAGGACATCCGGCAATGGCTCGCCCATCATGCCTTCCGGTTCGACTGGCAACGGTTCATGCAGGCGGTGCGGGCGTGGGGCTTGTCCTGGCCCGTGCGGTCAGCGCTGCAGGCGGCGGGCGGCGAGACCGGCCCGCTGGGGCCGGACTGGCTGTGGCGTGAGCTGGGGACCTGCGGAGGCGGTTGGCGGGACCGGCTGACGCTACGGCACGCACCGCGGGACGCGGCCTGTCCATTCGGGCAGGTGCTGGTGAACACGCTGTGCACGCCGGGTTGGCGGTTCGTGCTGGCTTACCTGGCGGCGGTGATGATCCCCGGTCGGGCACACATGGCTGACTGGTACCCGCGGCGGCATCGGGGCTGGCTGGCTACTTCCTACCTCTTGCGAGCGGCAGCACCGCTGCTCCGCCGCATCCCCGGCTTGTGGGCATGGCTGCAGCGTATCGAGACTCGCCCGAGCCACGGCCACGGGCTGGCGGTGTTCGCCTTGCGCAACGTGCGGCCCGGCGAGGTGATTGTCCGCTGTCCCGAGCAGCCCGTCGAAGCCGCCCGGCATGCCCGGCTTACGGACCGGCTTCGCTATCTGAACCACTTGTGCCGGCCGAACGCCCGACTGACGGGGGGCGAACTCGTCGCCCTCAAGACGATCCTGGCCGGCCAGGAAATCACCATTGATCACGGCGAGCAGGCGTGTTCGTGTCGCCGGCACCGGGCGGAAACGGGCGAGAAGTGCGTGGCGTATCAGAGCCGCGACCTGCAGAGCCGCGACCGTAAGGGAGCGGTTCTTCTCGGCAGCGAACGACCGCTTCCTTACGGTCGCGGCTCTGAGAAGGCATCTCACACACCCTCTAAGGAAACCCACCAAGAAGTTGGTTCGGTCCCAATACAGCAACAAGTTGCTTCGGTCCAGATGACAGGAGGCCGATTTCGTGAACCAGCCACCCTATTCGCCGGGTAACGATCCGCGCGGCAATAACTTCTACGCTTCCGACGCGAAGCGGCAAGCCGGATCCTGTGCTTCGCTCGCGGATGGTTCAGGTTGTTCCTGCGCGAGGTCAAACCTCGAACCAGCGGGGACGCCGATGGCATCTCAAGTGAACGCCCCGCCCGCCCGGACCAGCCGGCGGAGCTTCCTGGGCGGTGCCGGCCGCAAGGCCCTGTACGTGACGCCCGCGGTGCTGACCCTCGCGGCCCAACCGGCGGCCGCGGCGTCCGGCTTCCAGTGCGGCTCGCAGTTCAAGCATACGATCGGCTCACCGTGCAGCGACACCGGTGAGGGCAAGGACTGCTGCCCGATCGACCACTTCGGCAACGCGATGGAATGCGTCGATCCGGGCGATGGCAACAAGGTCTGTACGGGGGTCTGAATACCCATGACCAGGCTGAGCCTCCATTCCGGCACCCTGGAAACCGAACCGCAAGGCGCCCGCGCCGTACTGGCCTTGGGCCGAACGCCGACCGCCCCTCGATGGATACTGTCGGGGGCTATTCTGGTGCTTGCGGTTGCGGGCGCTTTCCTGAGCGGCCAACTGCTCAAGCAGCACGACAACATCTGGGGCGACGCACGAACCCCACAGGGTTGGTGGGCCGGTTTGTGTGAGGCCACGGCTCCGCTGGGCTTGGATTGCCGGGGAGCGGTCAAGGGTCGCTGGTCGGAAGTTCGTCTGCCGGCGCCGACCTGGTCTGGTGGGTATCGGCCGACGCTGGGGACGGTGCGCGTGCCGGTTGCCTTCATCGGCTTGGCGTACTTCGGGTGCCTGGCGAGCTGGTTCCTCATGGTTGGAGCAAATCCGCAGCCCGGTCGCGCATGGCGCGGCGTGCCGTTGGTTCTGACGGCGATGGGTGCCGCCGCGTCGTGTTGCTTCCTGTTTCTCATGGCGGCAGGGCATGCCCCGCGATGTTTGGTATGTGTGTCTGTGCACGGCGTGAGTTTACTGCTGACGACGGTGGTGTGGGCATGGGGAGTAACCTCCGGCCGCCACGGCTCGGCTGCCTTCGGCTCTGAGGCTCTCTTCGAGCCTGAGCATGAGGCTCAGCCTCAGAGCCGAAGGCAGGCTCGAAGAGAGCTCGCCGAAGTCGGGGGGCGGTCTTCAGATCGTATTGGCGTTGCAGGCGCCGGCCGCCACGGGGGGCGGCCGCTACGGTTTGACGCGGTGGCTCATTCGCACGTTGCGTCGGGGAATTGGTTCCAGGCGATTCGGGCGCTGGTGGTCGCGTTGGTCCTGGTGGCGGGCCTGTGGATGTATCGTAGCCAACACCTCGCGTTTAAGGAGCAGTGGGCGAAGCTGATGCCCTACAAGGCGCTGGTCACGACCCTGCGGAGCGACAAGGCCTTTCTGTTGCGCGAGCATCTGGCCGAACCCGAGCAGCAGGTTGTCCCGCCGACGGCGGCGTTGCCGGCTTCCGATCGGCCGCAACTGGTGATCTTCAGCGACTACGACTGCCCGAACTGCGCGTGCGGCGTGGACCAGATCGTGCGAAACGCGCGGCAGGCATTCGGCGAGCGGCTCGACGTCGTGGTGCGGCACTACCCGTTGTGCGTGACGTGCAACCCGCACGTCACGTCGACCACGCGAGCCGGGGCGTGCACGGCGGCTTACGCGGCGGAGGCCGCACGGCTGCAAGGCGGAGACGAAGCCTTCCGCGCGATGCACGAACGGCTGCTGATGCGACGGCAAGGCCGCGACCGCGAGTCACTGGCCCGGCTGGCGGAGCGGGTGGGGCTCGAACGCGAGCGGTTCCTGGCGGATCTCGACGGCGAAGTTGTACGGCAGGTGGTGGCCGACCACGTGGCCCTGGCTCATGCCTGGGGAGTCCGTGGCACACCCACGCTCTTTTTCGACGGCCGGCGGGTGAACCGTCAGTTTGAGGGACCGGCCTACTGGCAGGCACTGGCGGAGAACTGGCAACAGCGAGACGATCCGCCGACGGTGCTGACAGAGCTCCGGCCTGAGCCGCAACCGAAGGAGTTTGGAGCCGCCAATGAACGCCGATAAACGCCAATTCTCAAGGTCTATGGGGTGCGAGCGCTTGCACGCATCCGGCACTGCTCAAAGAGCAGTGGCACACGGCGGCGGGTGCACGCAGGTGCACCGGCGAGACGCCGGTGCCACACCACAAACCTCTGCCACACCACAAACCTCTGCCACACCACAAACCTGTGCCCCACCACAAACCTGTGCCCCACCACAAACCTGTGCCCCACCACAAACCTGTGGCACACCACAAACCGGTGCCACACCGAAGACAGCCGTGCAGATTAAGCCGCCGGCGTGGACGATGCGGGCGACGGCGATCCTGGCGCCGTGCCGACGGGCGGACTTGGTCGAGGATGATCTGGACGGCGAAGCCATCCTCTCCGACCCGCGGACGGGCGGCATCCATCGCCTCAACGAGACCGCTCTGGCCGTTTGGCGGCGGTGCGACGGTCGAACCGCCACGACCCAAATCGCCCGCCACCTGACGCGGCGGTACGACGTTGGGTTCGAGGTCGCCCTCGATCACGTCGAGCAGCTTCTGGTGCTCTTCGCCGAGACCGGGCTGGTGGAGGTGGATGCTTCCTCATGATCGCCCTGCGACGCAACCCGCGTGTCCGTCCCTCCCGTGCAGAGGCCTGTTTCACCATTGGGCCGGTGAGCGTGATCGTGCAGAGCGACCTGCCCGAGGTGCTCGATGACTTCGCCGGCCTGTATGCCGATGGCCGCGTCGAACGGGCGACGGCGGAACCGGTGATCCGCATGGGGGTGCGGGCGGTGCGGTCAGGTTGGATGCGGCCGACGCGCTACGAAGTCCTCGGTGACGGTCAACCGCTCTGGACCGCCGATCATCCACGCGAGATCCTGCCGTACCTCGAATGGGGCATCAACTGGCGAGTGATCGAGCGCTGCCCGCAGTTTGTGCAGGTGCATGCGGCCACGCTGGTCCGCAACGGCCAGGGGGTGCTGCTGGCGGCGGACTCCGGATCGGGAAAATCAACTCTGGCGGCCGGGCTGCTCGCCCGCGGGTGGCAGTACTTGTCCGACGAGTTCGCCCTGATCGACCCGGTGGAGCTGACCATGCACGCTCTGCCCAAAGCGCTGTGTATCAAGGCCGGGGCGTTCGACGCGGTGCGCGAGCTGGGCCTGCCGCTGTGGCGTGAGCGGCACTACGTCAAAGCGCTCAAGGGCTGCGTGGGCTACATTCGCCCCGGGGACATTCGACCGAACGCGGTCGCCGCGGCCGCACCCATTCGCTGGATCATCTTCCCGCAATACCTGGCCGGCTGCCGGCCCCGGTTGCTGCCCGCGCCGCGAGCCCAGGCACTGTTCACCCTCGCCGCCGGCACGCTCAACCGCCACATCTTCGGCCATCAGGCCGCCGCCATCCTCCGCCGCGTCGTCACCGCCGCCGCCTGCTATCGGTTAGAAGCAGGTCCGCTGAATGAAACCTGCGATGTGGTGGAGGAGTTAGCGAGTGAGCGAGTGAGCAAGTGAGCAAGTGAGCAAGTTAGCAAGTTAGCGAGTTAGCGAGTTAGCGAGTGAGCAAGTTAGCGAGTGAGCGAGTGAGCGAGTGAGCGAGTCAGATTCTGCTACCGGCTTGCCTCTTCGCGGCGCCGTTTCTCACTTCTCACTTCTCACTTCACCCACATCCGTCACCAGCGGCTTCAGCGGTTGCCGGGCCTGGCCGCCGATGCCGAAGCGTCCGAAGCTGGCATGGTCGTCGAACGACCCCAGCCCCACGAAGCCCCAGTCGTAGGTGCGATCGGTTACCTCGAAGAGCGGCGGCTCGTCAGGCCGGTCCAGGTCGAGATCCACCCACAGCCGGATGGTGCCGGTGTCCACGTCGCGGACGAGGTCCACACGATGCCAGAGGCTGTCGGTGATGGCCGGCGGGCGCTGCGCGTCGGCGGACAGGAGCGATTGTCGCGTCTCGCCGTCGACGCGGATGACGTTGTTGTGCAGGGCATCGGAGACGTTGGAGAGGTGAGCGTAGTAGAAATGCGTGTTGTCCTGTCGGCCGAAGATGATGCAGGTGTCGCGCCCCTGGACCTGCGGGTCGCGGTCGATGCGCACGTAGCAGGCCAGGCTGAACGAGCGGAACTCGAACCGGTTGTGCACGGCGTATTCCTGCGGCCGTCGGATACCGGGCAGTACCGGACGGTCCGGCGGGATGGCCATTTGCAGGAACCGCCGTTCACCCTCGGTGGTGACGCGCCACAAGACCGGCGTGCGAAAGGTCCAGGTATCGCCGGGGGCGTCGAACTCGAAATCATCGCTCATGCGGACGATCGACCAGTCAGCCCGATCGTCGGACGACTGCGGGAGAATCTCACAACCGGTGGCCAGCAGAGCCAGGGGAATGAGCCGGACGATCCGTCTTGTTTCGTTCCATACCATCGCGATTGCTCCCGCACCCGGCGTGCGTTCTGAGGATTGGCGGCGTCGGCCCCCTTGGCCAATGAGCACCGGCGAGACGCCGGTGCCACACCTGTCGGCGAGACGCGGCTCGACTGAGCTCGCCGAAGTCCGGTACCACACCTGTCGGTGGGGCGCGGTTTGACCGAGCTCGCCGAGGTCCGATGCCACACCGTTCGCAGGATACATCCTCAGACCGCCGGGCGCATTTCACGGGTCACGAGCAGGACGCCCAGCAGGATCATCACGATACCCGCCCATTGCAGGGGCGATAGGGATTCGCCCATCGCTCGCCAGGCCACCACCGCGATGATCGCAAAGCCCCCGCCGACCATGACCGGATAGGCGACGCTGATTTTGATTCCCGACAGGGCGTAGGTGTAGAAGGCGACGTTGACCGCGAAGCACACCAGGCCCACGACCAGCACCCAGTTGGACAACAGGGCCTGTCCCGCCGGGATGATCCCCTGGTCCAGGCTGACGCCGGAACCAGCCTGCCGCCGGACTCCGAACTTCATCATCAGGTTGGCCGCCGCGTTCAGCGTCAGGGCCAGCATGAGGGCGACTGCATACTTCATCGGTGGCACTCCACGGGGAGGGAGCCGCGACGTGTCCGACACACAGGCGGCTCCGCGTGAGCCGGATTGTACCGCTCCGCCGTCCGGTCGAGAAGCCGCAGGGAACGTTCTGCAGCTCACCAGGTCCGGTAAGCGCATCGCCTCATCGACTGTCACGGTTGAGGAACACGAGAGCGTCTCCCGGGGACACCCTGGCCGTACCCGTAGAGATAACTGAAGAGCCTCCCCCGCTGAGCCGAACCACCTACCGGAGTATCCCCTGTGCGCACCGGCCCACGGCCTGCGCCGGGATACGTTGCATACGGGCTCTTTCGAGGGATTCAGACGAATGAGACATTCATCCCACCACTTCGTGATGGTCGCTTTTCTCGGCCTGGCGGTCGGCAACTGTGTCCCCAGTCCGGCGCCGGCCCCGCTTGCCCCGCCTTTCGACGCCACCGCCGGTGCCGAACTGGTTGTCCTGGGGGACCTGAATAACGACGGACTGATCGACGTGGTCTCGGTCGCGGGCGAATCCCAGCCGATCCAGGTCCATCTGCGCAACTTTCTGACCCTGGGCTTCGATACGTTCACCATTGCCGGCGGTGCCCCGCTCGCCAGGGTGAACGATCTCGAACTGGCGGACATGAACGGCGACGGCGGTCTGGATATCGTCGCTCTGATCAACGACACCGGATTCCTGGCGCCCGAGGGGGCACCCAAGGAAGGCTCCGTGGGCATCCTCTTTCAGGGAGCCGACCCGCGCAACCCGACGGACTGGACCCAGATCCCCGCGCCCGGGCGCTCCCCGCCGGTGAACCTCTCGTTCCCCAGCAGTGATAGCGGGGCCACGGATCTGGCGGTCGGCGACGTCGACGGCTCCAACGGGCCGGACATCGTCATCCTCTCCAACGAGACGGATGCGCAGCGGGTCCGCCTGTTTCGCAATCCCGGCCCCGAAGCGACGGCGGACCAAACTGCCTGGAGTTCCGTGGTGATCGAGCAGGACGCCTCGGACCTGGCCGCCGTCGAACTGGTTGATCTCGATGGCGACGGCGACCTCGACGTGGTGATGAGCGTCCCGGTGGCCAAGAGCTTCAACCTGCGCTGGCTGGAGAACCCCCGCATCCGCGAGGTCATCGGGGGGCCGCCGCCGTTCCCGACCTTCGAGTCGCAGCAGGTTGACCCGGTACTCGAGTCCTCCGCCGGTCCCAAGGCCACCGCGGTCGGAGACATCAACCACGACGGGTACCTGGACATCGCTTCCGTCTGGGACGAATCGCAGCCGGTGCAGATCCACTTGTACGACCCGGACACCGGCGGATTCAACACCCGCTCCATCGCGGGCGGGGCGCTGCTCTCGCGGGCGATCGATATCGAACTCGTCGATCTCGACGGCGACGGCAGGCTGGACATTGCCGTGCTGGTGCATGACACGGGGATCGAGAACTGTGGGCCGGGCACCATCGACCCCGATGGGTGTCCCAACAAGGGTGCTCTGGTGCTGTTGATCCAGGGCGATGATCCGCTGGCCCCGGCGGACTGGATTCAGGTGCCCCGGTCGGGCGCCGGGCCGCCCGAGAACCTCCTGTTCAGCAGCAATGGCACGGGAGTGACCGACATGGTCATCGGTGAGGTCGACGGCCTGCCCGGGTCTGATATTGTCATCGTTTCCAACGAATCCGACTTGAACCGGGTGCATTTGTACGCCAACCCCGGGGCGGACCGGGTTACGGATCCGACCGCCTGGGTCAAGACCTGGATCGAACAGGATCTGCCGCGGTTCGCCCGGGCGGAGTTGGCCGACCTGGACGAGGACGGCGACCTGGACGTGGTTATGACCGCGCCGGATGGCAAGAGCTACAACGTCCGGTGGTTGCAGAACCCGCTGATCGAGCTCACGCCGGACGATCCCAACCCCGTGCCGACCTTCGTGCCCCAGTTCGTGGACCCGCTCTTCGAGGCCACCGCCGGTGCGAAGGCCACGGTGATGGGTGACCTGGATGGCGACGGGCTACTCGACATTGCCTCGGTGTCCGAGGAGTCGCAACCGGTGCAGATCCACCTGCGGAACGCGGTGACCGGCGACTTCGAGACGATCTCGATTGCCGGTGGGGCGCCGATTGCCCGGGCCAACGGCATCGCCATGGCGGACCTGAACGGTGACGGCAAGCTCGACCTGGTCGTGCTGATCAACGATACGAGCTTCGCCACGCTGACGGCCTGGCAGCAGGACAAGGTCGGGGCCCTGGTCTTCCTGTTGCAGGGTGCCGACCCGCGTGAGCCGTCGGATTGGACGCAGGTGGACTTCTTGCGCCAGCCCGGGTCCTGCTTCGTCGAGGAGCCCGGGCCCGAGTGCGGGCTCATGTTCCCCTCGAACGAGACGGGGGTGGTCGATATGGCCGTCGGGGACTTCAACAACGACGGGCTTGCGGACGTGGTGGTAGTGAACAACCGCCGTGACAAGCAGGGCGAGGCGACCAAGCACGTCTACCTGTTGCTGAACCCGGGCCCCGGGCTGGCGGCGGACGCCTCCCAGTGGGTAAGCCGACTCATCCACGCCGATATCCCCGAGATGACCCAGATCGAGGCGGCCGACCTGGACCGCGACGGCAACCTCGACCTGGTGCTCACCGTGCCCGAGGCCAAGAGCTTCAACATTCGCTGGCTGCGCAACGTGGGTGGGGCAGTCGTGTTCTTCGAGGAACTGGTGGGGCAGCATCAGGGGGGTGCGGACCTGCTCACGCTCGGCGACGTCGATGGGGATGGAAACATCGATGTTCTGGTTGCCAGTGTTGCCCAGAAGCTGACGCAGTGGTTCCGCAATCCGGGGCCGGCAGCCCTGGCCCCGGGGCGCGCCCAGGTTCCCTGGTTGGTCTACACCATCGGGATGCTCGACGAGGGCGATATCGAACAAGTGCACCTCGTCGATCTCGACAACAACGGCACGCTCGACTGTTTCCTCACCGCCAGCGGCGTGGGCTACGGCTTCCGCCGGCAGGACGACGTACAGCACGTGTGGGAGCGGTTCCCCATCTTCCGGTCCGATCCGGAAGCCACGATCGGCACCGTCAGCTTCGCCGACATTGACGGCGACGGGCGACTGGACTTCGTCGCCCCGTTCAACCGGGAAGGTCTGCTCAACGACCGCTTCGTGCTCTACCGCTCGGTGGCGGCCAGCCTGTGGCATCGGCGGCTCGTCGGGCAACAGCAGGGCGGAGGCGACTTCCTGGCCGTCGGCGATCTCGACGGCGACGGACACCTCGATGTGTCCGTGGCCAGTATCGAACACAAGCTGACCCAATGGTTCCGCAATCCCGGGCCGGCCGACCTGGCCCTCAACGCCCCGCAGGTGCCATGGGAAGTCTTCAACATCGGCACGCTGGGAGATGGCGACATCAACCAGATACGTTTGGTCGATCTGGACAACGATGGTCGGCTCAACTGCCTGGTCACCGCCAGCGGAAGGGCCCTCGGGTACCGCGCCCAGGCCGACGTCGAACGGATGTGGGATCCCTTCCTCATCACGGTGTCCGACCCGCCCGGCGAGATCGAGCGGGTGAGCTTCGGGGACTTCGACGCGGACGGCAAGCTCGACTTCGTCGCTCCCGTCGACCGTCCGGGGCTCATCGACGATGAGCTGCTGCTCTACCGGTCGGCGTCAGCCAGCCTGTGGCATCGGCGGCTCATCGGGCAGCAGCACGGGGGAGCGAACTTCATTGCCCTGGCCGACGTCGATCGGGACGGTAACGTGGACGTGGCCGCCGCCAGTGCCGACCAGGGGGTCGCCCAGTGGTTCCGCAACCCCGGGCCCACCCTGCTGGCCACACCCGGCACACAGGCGCCCTGGGACGTTTACACCATCGGCAGCCTGGCCAACGTCAAGCTGGCCGGCGAGCCCCAGAGCGGCGAAGTCAACCAGATCCAACTGGTCGACCTCGACGGCGACGGCCGACTCGACTGCTTCCTCACCGCCAGTGGCATGGCCTTCGAATTCATCCAAGGTCACAATGCCCGGCTGCCCTGGCCCGGCCAGGTCCTCTTCAAGACCGATCCGCCCGGGGTCATCGGGCGGGTGGGCTTCATACCCTCATGGATCGAAGGCTGGATGAATATCATCGTGCCCGTCAATCGCGAAGGCGTGACGCAGGATCAGATCGTTGTGTTTCAGCGGTGAGGGGGGGAAGAAGGCGCAAAGGCAGTAGGCAGGAGACAGGAGACAGGAGACAGGAGACAGAATGAAGAATTGAGAATTGGGAATTGGGAATTGGGAATGCAGAATTGCGGATTGTGAAGGGATGGCGGGATCGCGTGAGAGACTTGCGATGTGTTTACCTCTTCGCGACGGCACAGGTGCTTGCCTCTTCGCGGGGACAGCCCGCAAGCCATCGGTAACGCGGCTCAGCGTCCGCACGAGCCGCGTGTCAGTCAGTGCCGCGCATCAGGCGGCGGTTTCCTCGCGAGGCCGCAAACCCGCAGGCGCGTGGCCACCAGCCCGCAGGGGTGAGCGCTCGAAAAGTCCCCAGGGGTGACCGTTCGAGCGAGCATCGTGATCAGCTCATACCCAGGGGGTGACCGCTCAAGCGAACATCGTGATCAGATCACGTACGGTGTCGAGCATAACCGTGGGGACGTTCCCATCCACACTGCTCGGCGTGATGGTCTGGAAAAGGGCCTGAATCATCGCGGTCGCGGCCGAGGTCATCGCCGCCTCCATCCCGCCGACCAGGATCGCCTGAACATCCGGATCACAGCCGGGGACCGACCCGAAGAGCATTCCCCCGCTTCCCAAGACGAGCCACGCCCGTCCGTTACGCATCCGCATCGTCATGGACTTGAGACTCATGTCCGTCCTCCCACGGGTAAACAGCCTGCTCCGTAGCCCCTGCCGGCATTGAGCCGGCCTGTCGCCGGGGCCCTGGAACAGCCACATTGCCTGTTATCCACGCTCACGTCGCACCTGCGTCCTGCCGGTGCACCCGGATTTATCGGCTCGTGGGGTTATCGGGTTGAGTTACCCGCTGGCCCGACCTCGAAAAGGTCCGAGAACAATTGTCAGGATGGGGGGGGCGGGTATGATGGCCGTCATGCTCCCGGCGGCACCCGGCCGTCGAGGCCTTCGGGAGCCCCGCCTGAAGTCGAAGGAGGAACCCCATGCGTAGCCTGCTCCCTACTCTGCTCGTCGTCGGCTCTGCTTGCCGTGCCTTATCCTATCTGTGTCCATCTGAGTGATCTGTGGGCACAAGGAGATACGGGAAAAGACGCTGCCCACAGATCACACAGATGGACGCAGATGGAGCGTGGAAGACGGGACTCATGGGAACGAGCGATGGCATAGATATGGTGAGGCGATGATGAAGCATGGGATGGTCTGGGTCATCGTGTGGGCGGTGGCGGGGTTGGCGCAGGCTGTGGTGGGAGAGACACCGGCGGCGCAACCGGACGCGGTGCAGGCCGCGGCGGGGCGGGAGCGGCCGAACTTTCTGTTCATCATGGCCGATGATCTGGGCAAGGAGTGGCTGAGCGGCTACGGCAGCGAATGCCACCGAACGCCCAACCTGGACCGCCTCGCGGCCGAGGGGATGCGCTTCGAAAACTTCTACGTGACGCCGCTGTGCACGCCGACGCGGCACGTGCTGCTGACCGGTCGGTACCCCTTCCGCACGGGCTGGACGGTGCATCACGACGCCCCGCGCTGGGGTGGGCAATACTTCGACTGGCGGCGGGAGATCACCTTCGCGCGGGTGCTGCGGGCAGCGGGCTACGCGACGGCGATAGCCGGCAAGTGGCAGATCAACGATCTGCGGGCCCAGCCGGACGCCCTGCGTGAGCACGGGTTTGACGAGCATTGCATGTGGCCGGGCTTCGAGACGGGCAATCCGCCGAGTGCCGAGCGGTACTGGGACCCGTTCATCCAGGAGAACGGCCGGCGGGGCACGCGGGAGGGGGCGTTCGCCGATGACGTCTTCGTCGAGTTCCTCATCGACTTCATCACGCGGCACAAGGATCGGCCGTTCTTGGCCTACTACCCGATGGCACTGCCGCACACCCCGTTCACCTCGACGCCGGGCAACCGCGACACGAAGCAGAAAGGCATCCCGCTGTTCCCGGGCATGGTAGATTACGTGGACGCGCTGGTCGGGCGGCTGGTGACGCGGTTGGACGATCTGGGCATCCGCCGGCGGACGGTGGTCGTTTTCACCACGGACAACGGAACGGTGAGCGGGGTCAAGTGCGATCGGAACGGCCGACTGGTCAACGGCGGCAAATCCGCGCTGACCGAGTCGGGGATCTGCGTACCGCTGATCGCCAGTTGCCCGGGCCGGATCGCCGAAGGGCGGGTGAGCGAGGAGCTGCTGGACATCTCGGATGTGTTCCCGACGCTTGCCGAGCTTGCGAGTGCGGAGTTGCCGCCCGGTGTGACGCTGGACGGCCGATCGTTTGCCGGTCTGCTGCTGGGCCGCGACGAGGCCTGCGTTGGCCGGCAGTGGATCTTCTCGCAGTTGGGCGCAAACCGCGTGGTCCGGGACCGGCAGTTCAAGCTCTACTCCGACGGGCGGTTCTACGACGTGGTGGCCGACCCGCTGGAAGAGCGCGACTTGGCCGCCGACGAGCGTACGGACGTGGTCGAGGCCCGTCGGCGACTGGCCGGGGTGCTCGCCTCGTTCCCGCCGGACGCCAAGCTGCCGTTCGAGCCTCGAAAGCGGGAGTGAATCTTTTGGCCGCCGGCCAAAGAGTGAGGAACCGCCGATCCGGCTCCGCTTCGCTACGTCGAGACGAGTGGACGCCGATGAACGCCGATAAGAGGCGGTCGGCCCTCACCCACCTTGCCTCCTTCCTCTTCGCTTCCTCCTGTTTCTCGGAAACCGTATCATGACCACCGGGTGCGGACAGCCAAGGTTCTGCCCCAGCCCCTGAGGATGAGAGGATTGGAACAGGAGGAAACTGAGAAAACAGAGATGAGGCCGCACTCTCTGTTTCCTCCGTTGCCTCCTGTTCAAAACTGCTTTGGATTGCACATGCTTTCCGGTCTCTTTCTCGGCTCTCGATCAACAGGCATCCGGCAGTGCTCTTGCAGTCTCGTTTTTCTGACGTTTTCGCAGTGCACGATCCGGTGCCAAGCACATTTGCGACCAGGGGGGTTCGGCAAGGAGTGGACATGAGCGGGATGCGTATGCAGCGGCAGCCGGAACCGGAGGTCATGGACTTGGCCGACGAGGCGGAGGCGTATGCCCGGGCGGACTTCGGCGAGGTCAATCAGGCGTTTGTGGACCGGTTGGTTGAACTGGCGGTGGGGCGGACGGGCCTGACGGCGCTGGACGTGGGTACGGGGCCGGGCGATATCCCGCTTCGGCTGGCGGGATTGTGCCCGAGCTGGCAGGTGGTGGCGGTGGATGCCGCGTGGCCGATGCTGGCCTGGGCGAAGCGTGCGCTGGCGTCGGCGGGCCGGGCGGCGCGGGTCCGGCTGGTATTGGCCGACGCCAAACGGCTGCCCCTGGCGGACGGGGCGTTCGACATTGTGTTCTCCAACAGTATCCTGCACCATCTCAACGATACGGACGCGTTCTGGGGGGGTGTGCGGCGCGTGGTCCGGCCGGGCGGGCTGGTCTTCGTTCGGGATCTGGTGCGGCCGGCCGATCCGGATACGGCCCGGGGGATCGTGGCCCAGTATGCCGGGCAGGAGTCAGCCTTGCTGCAGGAGGAGTTCTACCGTTCGCTGCTGGCGGCCTACACGATTGACGAGGTGCGGGACCAGCTTGGGCGCTGCGGGCTTGGTGCGTTGGGCGTCCGGCAGGTGACGGACCGGCACCTGGATATCGTCGGTTGGGGGCGATGATCGCGGCAGCGCTGGGCTTCCCACACGTTCGATCATCGCGAGCCCACCCTTGCTGCGCAAGGATGGGCCACCCGGCGGCCGCCACGGGGGGCGGCCGCTACGGGGCGGCACTGCCATGTGGTAGAATGGCCGCCCGAGTGCCGAGGTCATGAGTGAAAGCTTCTGGGTGGATCCTGAGTACGCGGCGGGGCTGGCTCGGCAGGGCCTGGGCGACCTGGCCGGCGTGTTTGCCTGGGCGGAGGGTGATCGGCTGGACAAGCCGACGCTCGAAGGCTGGCGGCAGCGCTGGCGGGTACCGTACGACCATCCACGAACAAGTTCGCTCGGTCCGCCACGAACAAGTTCGCTCGGTTCCACGGGTGAGTCGGGCGAGCGGGTGCTGTACCTTAAGCGGTTCGATCGGCCGCGGCTGCGTCGGCAGGCTGAGCGGTGGCTCGCGGGTCATTGGCGGCGCAGCACGGCCGGCGTCGAGTTTGACAACGCCCGGCAACTGGCGGCCGCGGGCATTGCGGCGGCTGGTCCGGTGGCGTTTGGCGAGCGGATGCTCGGGCCTTGGGAGCGGCGCAGCTTCGTGCTGCTCCGCGAGGTAGCCGGTCAGTCACTGGAACGCTGGGTGCCTGTGCACCTGCCGCCGTCGGGCGAAGTCCACGCGGATGGGCTGCGTCGCCGGCTGGTCGACCGGTTGGCACGCTTTGTGGCCGCGTTTCATGGGGCGGGCTTCGTCCATCGCGACCTGTACCTCAGTCACGTGTTCCTTGATCTGGGAGCGGACGGTCAGCCGGGCGAGTCCGCGTCCGGTCCGTTTGCCCTGATTGACCTGCAACGGGTGTTCCGGCCAAGATGGCGTGGTCGCCGCTGGGTGGTCAAGGATCTGGCGGCACTCGATTTCTCGACGCCGGCGGACCGGGTCGGTCAAAGAGACCGCCTGCGGTTTCTGTGCCGGTATGTGCGGGAGTGCGGGCGGTTCGGGTCGGCCCGCGAGCTGGCCCGGCAGGTCGGGGCGAGGGCGGCCCGGATGAGGCGGAAACAGGCCGTTCGCGCGGCGGCTGAGCGGGTACGTGTTTAGCGTCCGGGGACTGGCTCTTTTTTGCCAGCGTGAGGTCTTTCCATGCGGTTCCATCACCTGCCGGCATGGCGTCGTCGTTGGGCCAGAACGGCTTCAAGGCAAAAAAGTGCCTGTCCCCCTTCCGAGGACGCTAAACACGTACCTGGGCGGGTGTCATGAAGGTAGCGGTGATCATCGAGCGGCTGGAGACCTGGCGCGGCGGCGCGGAGACGTCGACCATGCAGTTTGCGGGCCACCTGGCCCGGCTGGGGTGCGAGGTGCACATGATCACCACGACCCAGCAGCCCTCGACGCCGGAGCTGCGGATCGTGCCCATCCGGGCGAACGGCACGCTGCGCGGCGCCCGGACGCTGGTGTTCGCCCGCCGGGCGGCGCGGTATGTCCGGGAGCATGCGTTCGACGTGGTGCACTGCATCACACCCTGCGCGGCGGCCGACGTGTACCAGCCGCGGGGCGGGACCGTCCCGGAGACGCTCGAGCGCAATCTCGCGATGCGTTTACGACCGGGGGTGCGCGGCCTGAAGCGGCTCAGCCAGCAAATGAGCCTCAAGTATCAGGTGGTGGCCGGCCTGGAGCGACGACTTCTCAAGCGGCCGTCGCCGCCCTGGGTGATCGCCATCTCGGACTACGTGGCGCGGCAGTTGGGTCAACACTACGGGCTGGACGGCAGCCGGGTGCGGCGAATTTTCAACGGGGTTGATCCGGACGTGACCCCGGCGGGCGAACGCCTCTCCCAGCGGGCGGACTTGCGGTTGCAGTTCGGGCTGGCGGACGAGGATCTCGCGTTGCTGTGCGTGGCCCACAACTTCAAGCTCAAGGGGGTCGCGAAGCTGATCGAAGCGCTGGCCCTGCGGCGGAACGGACGTCCCCGGGGGGCACGGGCCGAGCGCACTTTCGCGGTCATCGTCGGGCACGACAACCCGCGGGCTTTTGCCCTCCTGGCCCAGCGGCTGGAGGTCGCGGACCGGGTGTTGTTTGCCGGCCCCACGCAGCGGATGCCCGCGTTTCTGCACGGGGCGGACGTGCTGGTGCATCCCACGTACTATGACCCGTGCAGCCGCGTGGTGCTCGAGGCGATGGCCGCAGGCCTGCCGGTGATCACCACGCGGTTCAACGGTGCGGCGGAGCTGATCACCGACGGCCGGGAAGGATACGTGATTGACTCGCCGGAGGACGTGGCCGCGCTGGCGGACCGGATCGAGCGGTTGGCGGATGAAAAGCATCGGCGGGAATGTGCCCGCCGGGGTCCGGAGACGACGCGCCCGGTGACCATGCGGGCCCATGCGGAACAGGTGTTGGCCCTGTACGAGGAATTGGCCGCCAGCGGTGAGTGCCTGCGGGGAGGATACCGGTGACGAATGCGGAACTGGTCCTGGGTCTGGTATTCCTGGTAGGGGGGTACCTGTGCGGCTCGATCCCGTTCGGGCTGCTGGTGGGGCGGCTCAAGGGGATCGATGTACGGAAGGCGGGCAGCGGGAACATCGGGGCGACCAACGTGGGGCGGGTGCTCGGTCGCGGGTTCGGCATGGCGGTTTTCGGGCTCGACGTGGCCAAGGGGCTGTTGCCGGTGATCCTGGCCGGCCGGTGGCTCGTGCCCGCAGCGGCCGGCGGCGGCCCGCAGGGCGCCTTGGCCAGTCATTACCTGATGTGGGTGGCAGTGGCGCTGGCGTGCATTCTGGGGCACGTTTTTCCCGTCTGGCTGGGCTTCAAGGGGGGCAAGGGCGTCGCCACCTCGCTGGGGGCCCTGTTGGGGATCTATCCGTTCTTCGCCGTACCCGGACTGGTGGCCCTGGGGATGTGGGGGGTGGTGGTGGCGGTGACCCGGTACGTCTCGGCGGCCTCGGTGGCCGGTGCGGTGACGTTCCCGATCGTGTTTGCGATGGCCGCCCACCTCCGCGCGGGACAGTGGGGCGGGTGGGATCGGCTGTGGCCCATGTACGCTTTCGCGATCCTGATTGCCGTGCTGGTCGTATATCGTCACAGGAGCAACTTGCAGCGGCTGCTGGCCGGTACGGAGTCGAAGATTGGTTCCTCACGCGGCCCGGTCGCGTGACCGACAACATCCTCGGGGGGCCGTCCGGATGGTGGGCGGCGCGATCGGGGCACCGGCGGCCTTACGAGCTGGAGATCAGATCACGTGGCGCGAATACCGGACGTTGCACGACGGGTGATGGCGGTGGCGGCCTTGGCGGTGGGCGCGGCGGCGGGGCCGGCCCGGAGCGAGGGAGCGGGGCCTGCGGCTTCGGCGCCGGCCAGTCAGCCGGCGGCTTCGGTTCCGGCCAGTCAGCCGGCCGCGGAGCGGGTCCTGGTCCGCGTCGGGGACACGCTGACGATCACGCAGGCGGATTTCGATGAAGCTCTGCGGGGCAGCGATCCCGACCTCTACGAGCACGTCAAGGACAACGCGCTGCGCACGCTGGTCGAGCAGCAACTGTTCAGGCTCTACGTGCGGGACCATCCCAAGCTGATCCCGGATGCCGAGTTGGACGCCCGGACCGAGCGCGATATGCGGATCGTGGGCATCGCCTCGTTCGACGAGCTGCTGCGCAAGATCGAGGCGGAGGGGATGACCCTGGAGGAGTACCGGGAGAAGCTGCGGCTGGCGCTGGCCAAGGCGGCGTTGACCCGGCAGGGCACGGATCTGGCTGAGGACGAGGCGGCGATGCGGAACATCTACGAGACCCGCCGCCCGGAGTTCGACGGGACGACGGTGACCGCCCGCCAGATGATGGTGCTGGTCTCGCCGACCGACACGCCGGAAGAGCGGGCGGCCAAGCGTGCCCGGCTCGGGCGACTGCGCGAGGACGTGGTCTCCGGCCGGCGGACGTGGAAGGAGTGCGTCGCCGAGACCGACTCGCAACACCGGGACGGCAGTCTGGGTGAGTTCACCCGCCACCTGATGCGCAACCCGTTCTTGTCCGAGTTGGCGTTCAGCCTCAAGCCGGGTGAGGTCAGCGAGATCTTCGAGACGCTGCTGGGCTACCACGTGGTGGAGGTGCAGGACCGCAAGGCGGGCCGGCGCAGCTTCGAGAGCGTGGAGCGGAACATCAAACTGTGGCTCTCGCAGGAGGGGTACGTCAAGGCGATCGGCGAGGCCATGCGCAAGTACCAGGTGGCCGGCGTGCAGCCGCCGCTTCGGCCGACCACCCTGGGGCGGGTGCCTGATGAGTCCCCACTGCTGGTACCGCCCAGCCGTCCCAATCCGCGTGCCACCCAGCCCGCCGGCGGGGCGGAGACGCGCCCCGCCGCCACGCGTCCGTCCGGCCGACAACCCGCCACGCGTCCGGCCAGCCGACGCCCCGCGACGCGCCCAGCTCCGCCCGGCTGACGGTTCCCGACAAAGAGCCGCGGGCTTGAAGCCCGCGCGGTGTTCCGTGCTGCGAGGAGCGATGATCCCGTTCGAGGCGCCGCGCGGGCTGAAGCCCGCGGCTCGTTGGGGCGCTCGCGGGTTGGGTGGCCCAGGTCCTCCGGACCTGGGGGAGCGATTGCGGCAAACGAGTCAATGCCGTGACGGGATCGGCGTTCGCACTGCGGGTCAATCGCGCCCCCACCTCCGGAGTAGGTGGGCCACCCGCCCGCAACCACGGGGCCATGCCACCCGTCCGTTACAAACGCACACGGGACGTTCGCACGCGATCCGCACTGCTCACAGAGCAGTGGCACACGGGGCGCTGACACGCGTTCGATCATCGTGAGCCCACCCCCGCCGCGGCGGGGATGGGCCACCCAGCTTACGGTTCCGGGCCGAAGAGTTCGCTTTCGATCCGCTGGTCGGTCTCGCGGTTGATCTCGCTTTGCAGTTTCTGGATGTCGCGGAGGAGGGTGATGGCCTCCTGGAACCCTTCCCATTGGAGCATGTTGGCGAGGATGGTCCGCATGGCGGCGAGGACGCTTTCCTGGGCGGAGCGGGCGGCGGCGAAGGTTCCGGCGGTCCGCTCGCGGGCGACGGCTTCGAGCGCCTCCGCGGCGGCGGGCAGGCCGGACCGATGCAGCGCCTCCATCGGCTGCACGATCCGCCAGCCGAGACGATCCTCGACGGTCGGCGTCGCCAAGCGGTTGATCCGCAGCTCGGCCAGCACCTGCTCGAACTGCAACCGCAGGCCGTTGACCCGGCTGGCGTAGTCGCGCTGACGGCGGGCCAGGGCGGCCGCGGGATCGGGGACCGCCGGCTGCGGCGACGAGACGGGTTGCATCAGGGCCAGCAGCTCGCTGTAGAGATCCTCCTGCTGGCGGACCAAGCGCTCGAAGTCCTGGCGGTATTCCTGCTCGCGGCGACTGAGTTCGGCGAGAAGCTCCTCGCGGCTGACGATGCGCAGTCCCAGGGTACCGGACCGGCCGACGTTGGGGCCGGCCACGTCGTCGAAGTCCGTAGCCTCGGCCCGCAAGATGAGCCGGTCGCCCTCGATCAGCCCGCGCCGTGCGGGTACCCACTCAATCGTTCGCTGAAATGTCTTGGTCTGCGGCTCGAGCCCCTCGATCGGCTCGACCAACGGTACGTCGTCCTTGCCGGGCAGCTCGCAGACCAGGGCCGCACCGGCCAGCCCGTAGGTGTCCGTGCAGTCCACCTCGAGGGGCAGCACCGCCTGGGGAACGATCATCTCGCCGACCCCGCGGGCGGTCAGCTTGACCTGCGGCGGCTTGTCGGGCACCAGCCGAACCGAAACGCGCACCGGTCGTCCGCGGTCGCTGATGTTGGAGAGGCCCCGCTCGTCCAGCAGGCGGAAGTGGTAAGTGGCGCTGGCGGGTGGGCGGTCGGCGGTGGTGAACTCGCGACCGGGCGAGGTCGGCGAGCCGGGTGTTGCCGGCCCCAGTTCGGCGGTCTCGTCGCCGGATTGCCGGACCAGGGCGGCCTCGACGACCGGGCGGTCGGTGCGGACGTGAAACCCGATGCGACTGCCGCTGAGGACCTCGGCCACGGTCTGGCCCGGGCGCAGGTCGTACGGTGCCAGCCGCGTGTAGGCGGGGGGGGTGACGCTGAGGTGGACCTCGCTGATGCGCGGCCGATCGACGACCTCGATGACGAAAGGATCGGTCCGTGCGTCACCGCCCCAAACCTGTGCCCGGAGGGTCTCGCGAAGATGCTCAAAGGCGTGCGTGAAGCGGATCACGGATCGTGAGGCCACGGGTGTCTCGGCGTCGGGCGGCTCCTCGTGTCGTGTGGCGGGCATCTGGGCCTGCCCTTTGAGGCCCGCGGCCGACTCGAAGCTGATGAACACCTGTCGCGGGGCCTCGTAGCCGGTTTCCACGCGGGCGGTGAGCGTGAGATCATCATCCCGCGGAACGACGATACGTCCGTCGGTGAGCCCCTCGATCACCAGGCGGTTGCGTTGCGGCCACTCGACGTTGCGCAGGAGCACGTTGCGTTGGAACCAGACGGCCATGGCCGGCCGGGCGAGCAGGCACATCGCCAGGATGACGGCGGGACCCACCAGGGTGGCGATCAGCCGCCGGCGGGCGCGGGTATGGTTCAATACGGCGGCGAAGTCGATTCCCGTCACGGCCTGGCCGGCTTGGGCGACGAGGGCGGCGAGCATGGCCGGCGAGTGGGCGGGCCGAGGCGCGGCCGGCCGCCGGGCGGCCTCCGTGAACTCGACCGCGCTGATCAGCCGGCTCCGCAACTCGGGATAGCGACGCTCGATCAGCAGGGCCAGGGCGGCCGGCATGAGCCGGATACGCAATGGGCGAACAAGCCCATACCAGCCCACCCCCGCCATCGCCAGCAGCAGCGTCGCCAACTGGGTCGCGCGCATGTCGAACGTCAACTGGAAGCCGCGGTCGATCAGGAAGGTGACGGCGACGGCGGCGAGCACGGCGAGGCTCAGCATGGCCAGCCCGTCCAGCAGGACGTACGCGCGCAGCCGTGCTGCCAGCCGGTTGAGCCGGCCGAGCACCTGGCGTTCAAACTCGCGGCACGCGGCGTCGGGTTCCATGCGGCTTCTCATCATAACAGGTACACCCGCTTGCGGAGGGCCCACTCCAGGCCGAGCAGGCCGACCAGCAGAGCCAGCGTCCACCAGCGATCCCACAAGCGAACCGGCTGGCCGTCGAGCACCAGGCTGACCGTCCGTCCGGGGATCAACTCGGCGAGCCGATGGGCCTCATCGAGGTCGAGGTAGGTGCCCTCGGCCGATTGCGAGGCCAGGGCGCGCAAGGCGTCGCGGTCGAGCGTGGTCTGGCGGAACTCGAGGTCGGCCTGGCCCACGCGGAGGTCACGGCGGATGGCGGCCGGCGGAGAGCCCGGCTCACCGGGGAGATCGACGCCCAGGGTATAGAGCCCGGTGCGCGTCGGCACCCATCGCCCGCGGTACCAGCCCACCCGGTCGGCCTGCTGCTCCAGCGTGACGGTGGTGTCCGGCTCACCGTCCCGTTGGATGGACAGTCCGACCTCCGGCTGCCGCATGGGCTGGTAGTGCGGGTCCACGAGTCGGGCCTCGATGACCACGGCCTCGCCGACGGCGTAGTGCTCGCGGTCGGTCTGGACGAAGCCGCGTTTCTGGCCGGCGAGCAGCTTGCCCTCGACCAGGTGCCGCAGGAGCTGGATCCAGAAGCGGTTGAAGTAGCGGTCGCCGACGGAACGCCATCGCCAGGTGGAGTCCGACGCGAGGAAGCCGGTGCGGCCGGCCCCGGCAAACTGCGTCGCCAGCAGCACGTGCCCGCCGTCGCTGCCGCGCATGCGCGGGTTGCTGTGGCGCCACAGGACGGTGGCCACGGGCTTGGGCCGGCGGACCGGGTAATGCCAGTACAAACCAGGAAGCTGGCCCCAGACCTGCTGGCTCTCGCCGGGCGTGTCCGCCAGGCTGAGCACGGAATGCCCGGCGACCGGCTGCGGGATGCTGACCGGCCAGGCGCTGGCCTGGAAGTGGCCCAGCTCGTTGAGGATCAGGTCCGCGTCGCCGGGGTCGATAACCACGGGCAGCAGGTCGGACAGGCCGCGGACGTCGGGCGAGCGCATGAACCGCGGGGTATTCTTGCGGCCAGCGACGTACAGCAGGCCGCTTCCGTGGCTGGCGACCATCGTTTCGACGTCCGCGGCCCACTGGGTGGTGAAGTCGCCCGGCTCGGGATCCATGAGGATGACGCAGTCGTAGGCGAACAGTTCCTCCCGCGTGCCGGGGAAGCGCAGCAGGGGGGTGTTGCCTTCGGGCAGGGCGGTCTCGTCGGCCGACTGGAGCCAGCAGCTCACGTCCACCGTGGCGTCCCGCTCCAGCAACCGGCTGAGGTAGCGGAACTCCCAGGTGGGCGCCCCGGCCACGATGAGGACGCGCATCTTGTTGTCCAGGGCCCGCACGGTGGCGTCCCGGCGGTTGTCGTCGGTGAGCATCTCGCCCTCGATCTCGGGGACGCG
>CAZEEJ010000019.1:32577-43667 GCA_964511155.1 uncultured Planctomycetales bacterium
GGCGCGCACCTGGAGGCGGATCTGGCCGGCGGCGGCGAACTGGTGGGTGAAGACGACGGGGGGCACGCGGCCGGTGGCATCGATGGCCGCGGACTCGGCCGCGATCAGGCGGCCCGGCTCGCCGGTGGCACCGGTTTCAAGAAGCTCGATCGTCAACGTCTGGCCGGCCAACCCCTGGGTCGCCAGGTGGACGGTGACGCTGAAGGGGTCGTTGACGAAGACGTTGGCCGGTACCTCGACCGCGGTGACGGCGATGTTGCGCGGCTCGGAGGCATCGCCCACGCCGACGGTATGGATGGGGATCTTCCTCGCCCGGGCGTATCGGCCGACCACGTCCGGCGGCTCGCCGCGGTTGAACCGGCCGTCGCTGAGGACGACGACGGCGGCGATGGGCCGACCGGTTTGCGCCTCGACTGCCTGGCGCACCGCCCGGCCGATGTCGGTGGCCGGCGCGTCGGCTTGGCCCAGCCGGGCATCGAAGGAGTCATTGTTGTCGGCCGACGCCGGCGGCTTGTCCGGCTCCGCGGCGGGCGGTGTGGATTCGTCGGCGGGCTGGAAACGGCCGTCGCGGACCATCTGTCCGATGGGCAGCAGCCGGTCGCCGAACTGGTAGAGTTCTACCGGGTTCTGGGCGGCCAACTGCTGGAGCAGGCCCTTGACGCGCGGCGCGACTTCGTCGCCGTTGAACGCGGAGCGTTCGCCGCGTGTCAAGGGCAGGCCCGGCGGCGTGTGGGTGAGTACGGCGGCGGCCAGCTCCGCTCGGGTTGTCGTGGTCGGCGCGACGCCCGGCAATCGGGCCGCCAGGGTCGCCGCCCGGTCGGCCTCGCGCTCCTCGGCGTAACGGTCGCGCAGGCCCATGCTGGCCGACGAGTCCACGAGCAGGATCGTGCGGGCCTCAATCTCGCGGTGGATGTACGTCGCGATGATCGGTTCAAGCCAGACGACGGCGAGGATGCCGAGCACCGTGCAGCGCAGCACGGCCAACAGGGCCCGCGCCCGCCAGGAGGCACCCACCCGCCGCTCCCGCCGGTAGAGCAGCCAGACGAACTGCACGACCAGGAGCCCGAACAGAACCGCGGCGACCGCGGCCCAGCCCTGGGGCAACGCGGCGAACTCGAGCCGGCGCTCGATCGTGTCCGCCGCCAGGATGAGCCCGTTGCCGGTCATGCCGCCGCCCCCCGCCACAAGGCGCTGAGATCCCGCCCGGCCCCGAAGTACCACGCCAGACCCTGCTCGAGCAACAGGACGGCCAGCAGGGCGATCCAGATCATCGGCCACAACTCGCGGCGGGCCTGCTCATCGCGCAGGACTTCGAGGTCGGCGGCGGTGAGGTAGGTCGTGGGCACGGCGCCCGCCGCCGCCAGCAGGGACACGCGGTCGGCCCGGGCCAAGTCGCTCTCGCGCGGGTCGAGATTAACCGCCACCGCCTCGGGCACCGTTCCCCCGCCCGCGTCGGTCAGGTCGAACCGGTAGGCGCCGGGATGGTCCGTTTGCCGCCATTCGATCCACGGCCGACCGGTCTCGGGATCGGGCTGCAGGGCCACCTCGACGGCCGGCTCCGCGGGGAAGGTCGGCGGCTTGAGCACCGCCGTGGGCTGGAATCGACCCGGGGCCAGCGGGACGCGGATGGGCTCGCCGACCAACGCCTCACGTACGGCGGAGGCCCGGCGGGCCAGGAACTGCACCAGCTCTTGGGCCCATACGACGAACACCGGCTGGTCCGGCAGGTTGTTCCACTCCTTGTCGGCCGTCGAGGTGAAGAGCACCACCTGCCCCTGACCAAACGGCCGCGCGACGATCAGCGGGCTGCGGTCGGCATCGGCCAACTCGGCGAGGACCTGGGCGGAGCGATCGGCATCATCCTTGCGGTCGGCCTGATCGTCCGTGGGAGCCGCGTTCACGTTCGAGGCGTCGGGCTCGACCACCCGCGGCTCGCATTGGAGGTACTGCCAGAAGGCGGCATTCTGAAAAAGGCTGACGCCGTCGCCGGCCAGGCGGTGCATGAGCGGGTGTCCGGCCTCGAGTCGGACGATGCCAACGCCGGCCTGTTCCGCGGGGACGATCACCAGCTCGCCCAGACGCCCGGGCAGCAGCCCCGCACCCTCGCGGAACAGCAGTCGGTCGTAAAGCTCTGCGTCGATCTGGTCGCCCACGAAGATCGCCAGCCCGCCGCCGTCGGCGACGTAGCGATGCAGGTGCTCGGCGGCCTCGTCGGTGATGCCGTACACGTTGGCCAGCATGACGACGTGGAAGTCGGCCAGGTTGGCCGGCCCCAGCTCGTTGTCATCGATGATGACCACCTCGTTGCCGCTGAACTGGGGGCCCTCCGGGCGGAGGGCCACGGCCAGGAGATAGACCTCGTCGGTGTAGGGGTCGGCGGAGCGTTCGCCGTTGACCACGAGGATGCGTAACGTGCGGGTTACCGGGACGGCCTGCCGGCGGGTGTCGTCTGCCGGCAGCGGGTCGGCGGGTAACTCGACGGCCAACACCTCGGCCCCCTCCGTCGGGAAAGTGACCTCGACGGCCAGCTCAATCGACTCGCGCGGCGGGATCGGCGGGACGGCCACCGGCGGCTGAGCGGCGTCACCCACGTAGACTTGCAGCCAGCCGGGCTCGGAGGATTCCCGCCCGTAGTTTGCTGCGCGGACGGTGAACCTGGACTCGACGCCGACGACGGCCTGGGCCTGCTGCGGCTCGATTGCGGTGACGCACAGGTTCCGGCGAGCGTCGACGCCCGCGTCGATCAGTACGAGTTGGAGCGAGCGGTCCTGCCCAGCCCAGCCGGCCAAGGCAGCGGCCGGTCCCGCGACGCTGCCAGCCTCGCCGGTCGGCCACTCGTGCCGCTGGAAGTCGCTCACCACGTACACGGTCGCCCCCGTCGCCGTGGAGCGGGCGTCCAGCAAGGCGCGCACACCGGCCAGGGCGGCGGTCATGTTCCCCCCGCGGCTGGAGACCGCCAGGGCCGCCAGGTCGTCGGACCAGCCGACAGCGTCCATACCGCTCAGGCTGGCCTCGACGCGGATCGGGCGGTCCGGCCGCGAGGTCAGCAGGAAGGTCAGCGGGTCGTTGGGCGACTCTTCGCGCAAAGTGCGGACGAGCTGCTCGACGGCCGACCGACCGCGCCCGAAGACGGTCGGCTGACCAACCGGCGCCGCCTCGCCCGCCTGACCGTGCACCTGTAAGCCCATGCTGAACGAATCGTCGAGGACGATGATTCGCTCCGTCTGGCCGCCCGTGCCCAGCGTGGCCATCAGCGCCCCGGGGCTGACGAACCAGCGGGCGATCATCACGCCGACCAGGAACATGGCCAGGCAGCGCAGGGCCAGCAGCAGCAGTTCCTCAACACGCATCCGCCGCCGGTTACGCCGATGGGCCTCCATCAGAAAGTCCATGGCCGCCCAGCGCACCCGCCGGTACCGCCGCCGGTTGAGCAGATGGATGAGGATCGGGACCGCCATGGCCGCCGCGCCGCCGTACAGCAGCCCCGGCGTCACCAACGCCGCCAACACTCCAACCAAACTCACACCCGATACGACCATCAACACTTCACCGAGAAAAGAGGACGAGCCCACAGATCACACAGATTGACGCAGATGAGCGACCACGGCGCAACTTGTCGGTCTCGGACTGAATGACCAATACCGAATGACCAATGACCAATCAATGACGAAGCCCGAAGCCCGAACTCCGGCTTCGGCCGAGAGTGTTCGCCATTCGTCATTGGAGCTTGATTGGTCATTGGTCCTTGGTCATTGGTCATTGGCGTCTGCGGCGAGCACCTTAACATCCTTGTCATTCCTCCCCACGGCTCATCTTGACATCCTGTGCATGCGCGCGGCGAGGTAGGCGGTCAGGGCCGCTTCCAGCGGGTCGTGGGTGCTGACCAGGTGGTAGTCGATCTTGTGGTCCATGCACGTCGAGCGCACCTGGCTGATGAACCCGCCGACGATCTCCAGGTAGCTGTCTCGCAGGGCCTGCGGATCGACCATCAACTCGCCGGGCGGCGGCTCGAGGCCCTCGAACATCGTGTTGCCGTCGAACGGAAAGGTCAGCTCCTCGTGGTCGAGCACGTGCAGGACGATCACGTCGTGCCCGGCATAGCGCAGCCGTTGCAGGCCGGACAGCAGATCGTCCCGGTCGCCCAGCAGGTCGCTGATGAGCACCACCAGCCCGCGCTGGCGGAGTTGCTCGGCCAGCCGGCTGAACAGGGCCCGCACCTCGGTCGCACCCGAGGGCGGATGGCGCTCGATGACCTCGATCATGGCATAGAGCTGGGCCGTGCGGCTGGTCGGTGCGATCTGCTCGCGGATGGCCTCGTCGAACAGCACCAGCCCGCAGGCGTCCTGCTGATTCAGCAGCAGGTAGATCAGCGAGGCGGCCAGCGTCGCGGCGTAGTCGTACTTGTTGCGCCAACCGCGGGCGTGCTCGGGGTAGGCCATCGAGTGCGAGCAATCGAGCAGCACGTGCGTTCGCAGGTTGGTCTCTTCCTCGTATTGCTTGATGTACAGGCGGTCGGCCCGACCGAACAGCCGCCAGTCGATGTGCCGGATGTCGTCGCCGGGTGTGTACTCGCGGTGGGCGGCGAACTCCACGCTGTACCCCTGGTAGGGGCTCTTGTGCATGCCCGAGACGAAGCCCTCGACGATCGTCCGGGCCCGCAGTTCGAGCCGGCTGATCCGCGCGAGGACATCAGGATCCAAGTACTTGTTGTAGTCGGCCATCGGCAGTCAGCGGAGAAGAGTGGGGCGGCGTCTGTTCCAGGATTTCGTCGATGATACGGTCGGTCGAATAGCCCTCCGCCTCGGCGGAAAAGGTGGTCACGATGCGGTGTCGCAGGACGGGATGCACGACGGCTCGCACGTCGTCGACGGCCACGTGGTATTGGCCGTGCAGGACCGCCCGGGCCCTGGCGGCGGCGACGAGGAACTGGACGGCTCGCGGCCCGGCGCCCCAGCGGATCATGCGGCGCACGATCTCGGGAGCGCCCGGTTCGGCCGGCCGGGTGCGGCGAACCAAGTCCAGGGCGTGGCTGACGACGTGCTTGGCGGCCGGCACGCGACGCACCACCTCCTGAAGTTTCAGCACCTGCTCCGCATCGAGCACCGCCGGGATCGTGTCGCGTGCCTGGGCGACGTCCGACGCGGACACTTCGGCGATGGCCAGTTCCTCCTCGTAGCTCGGGTACCCGACGAAGACCTTGAACATGAAGCGGTCCTGCTGGGCCTCGGGCAGCGGGTAGGTGCCCTCCTGCTCGATCGGGTTCTGCGTCGCCAGCACAAAAAACGGCGGCTCGAGGGCGTGCCGTTGCCCGCCGATGGTGACTTGGCGTTCCTGCATGGCTTCGAGCAGGGCGGCCTGGGTTTTGGGCGGCGTGCGGTTGATCTCGTCGGCCAGTACGACGTGGGCAAACACCGGGCCGCGCAGGAACTTGAACGACCGCGACCCGGTCACCCGGTCCTCCTGGATGACTTCGGTGCCGGTGATGTCCGCGGGCATGAGGTCCGGCGTGAACTGGATTCGCGAGAAGGACAGCTTCAGCGACCGGGCCAGCGTGGAGATCATCAGGGTTTTCGCCAGGCCGGGCACGCCTTCGAGGATGCAGTGTCCGCCCGCGAAGAGGGCGATGAGCAGTTCCTCGACGACGCGGTCCTGCCCGACGATGACCCGGGCCAGGCCCGCGCGGATACTCTCATGCGCCGCTCGCAGTTGCTCGACTGCGGCGAGGTCCGCGTCCGCCGGCGGGGCGCTGATCGCGACCCCGTCCTCCGCGTCTCTGTCAACGTCCGTACGTCCGTCACTCATGCACAAGCTCCTGTTCCGTCGCGAAGAGGCAAGCACCTCGTGGACTCCTCACGCAATCCGCACTCCTTCTCGATCTGTAATCTGCAATTCCCGATTCTCAATTCTCAATTCTTCATTCTGTCTCCTGTCTCCTGTCTTCTTTCTCCCTCTTCCTCACCGCTGCAGAATCGGCAAAAACCCGTACGGGATCTGCAGGATGAACAGGGCCAGGGCCGTGCCGTAGACGCGGCCGACGTAGTCGCCTTCCCACGAGCCGTCCGGTTCCTGCGAGGTGAGCAGCCAGTCGCGCATGGCGGGGAAGTACCACTCCCAGTCCTTCTCGCTGCTGAGCCACATGACCTGGGCCATGTAGAAGTGGGCGTAGAAGTAGTGGCCCCAACTGCCGGCCCGGCGGCCGCCGTTCCCCAGGTGCTCCTTGATGAAGGTCAGCGATTTGGCGGCCAGCGGGTTGTCGTATTGCCCGGCGTTGTACCAGCAGGCGACGGCGGCGGCGGTGATCGGCGGGCGCGGTCCGCCCTGCAGGTCCGCCCGGTAGGTGATCCCGCCGTCGGGCAGCGAGGACTTCTCCAGGTAGCCCAGCGCCTTATCGATGACCTGCTTGGACACGGCCACGCCGGCGTTCCGGGCCGAACGCAGACCCTGCAACTGGGTGATGGTGACCGAGCCTTCGTCGGAGCGGGAATCGGGCGTGTACAGCCAGCCGCCCAGCGGGCTCTGGCTGCGGGCGGTCAACTCCGCGGCCTGATGAAGCACCGCGTGGATCTGCCGCTGCTTCTCACCTTCGGCCTCGAGGCCGTAGACCTGCCCCAGGTACAACATGCTGAAGCCGTGGCCGTACATCGAGCGGCTCTCCTCCTCGATGCGCGAGATCAAGCCGTCGGCATCGCTGCAGCGGAGGAGGAAGTTCGTCGCCCGACTGATCTGGGGTGCGTATCGGCCTTCCATGGGCGTACTGCCGCTGGCGAGCAGGGCGAGGGCCGCCAGGGCGGTCATCGCCGTCGGAAACTCGCCCATCGTGCCCTGGCTGCGCCAGACGCCGTCGCGGCTCTGGGTGCGGGCGAGGTACTCCAGCCCGCGGTCGATGGCCCGTTGGGTCTCCAGCGTGATGAACGGGGGCAGCGGCCGGACCGGCTCGGCACGGGCCGTGGTCATGGGCAGCGTCTGGCCGGCCAGCAGGCTGACCACCGTGACCCAGCGAACCCATGCTGATGCGTTGACCCCTGCCACTGTGGTTCTTCTCCAGGCCGCACCCCCGTCGCGGCCTTACGGGAATGATAGCCCCGCCGTAATCGCTCCCCCAGGTTCAGAGAACCTGGGCCACCCATCCCCGCATTACGACACCATCCCCGTGTTACCGGCCCGCCGACCGGCCGTTGCGGGACCACGGCAATCTGGCCAGCAGCCCGATGAGCCGGTCCCGGGTAAACAGCTCGGGATGCTCCCGGAATTGCCGCCGTGAAGCTGCCGCGAAAAACGCCTCCTCAGGCGGCAGATCGTTGTCCGCGTCGTAGAACTTCAACGCCTCGGTCAGACAGGCGGCCGCCCGCATCTGAAGCCGCCGACACGCCGACCGGTCCGGCAGGCTCCGGGCCTGTTGTTCCTGTCGACTCGCCCGCTCGGACAGCAGGGTGAAGAGCATCAGCCATCCTGCCACGTCAATGATCTCGGACGGCTCGTCGTTGGGGTTGATCCCGCCCGATGGTTCATCCCATTCCGGCCCATCGGCGGCACCGATCGGTTCAGCCGGCCAGCGGTCGTCGGTGCGCAGGCGGGCCGTGGCGAACAGGATCTCGCGTCCGGTCCCGCACGCCCGGCAGATGGCCGGCACGATGAGCACGCCCGTATCCGTCCGGCGGTCCAGCCGACCGGCGTTGGTTTCCAGCGGTCCGGACGCGCACGCGGCACATGGCGTCACCATCAGGTAATACGCCGCTTCGGCGAGACTGGAGATCGGCAACACCCGTTCAACGTCCGTCATAACGGCCGATAGTATCGCGAACGGCGGGTGCGGCATAGGGGGCGGGGGGGATGAGTGATGAGTACTGAGTAATGAGTAATGAGTGATGAGTACTGAATGAGGAGCGAGCCGGGGACGCAAGTCCCCGGGTGAGCAGGGACCGGGGACCGGGGATCGCAGATGAGAGATTGCAGATTTCAACGGGGGGGCGCGTGCCGCTTGCGGCATCACACGACCGCTACCCGCTTTCCCGCGCGTGCGGGTATCCTCAGGACGCCGGTCGCCACGGGGGGCGACCGCTACCCGTTTTCCCGTTCGTGCGTTCGTGCGGGTAACCCCAGCCAGCCATAGAACCCGCGGAGGAATTTCAGTAAAATGACGGGTTCACGTGGGGCCGCGACCGGGGGGCGAGCGGGCTCGTGTGCAGAGGGGAGCTGGAAGCGGATATGGAAGCACCGCCGGAGAGGCTGACTTGCGCGGCCCTGTTCGCGTTCGATGCCGAGGTGGACGCGGCCGTCGGGGCGATCGAGCTGCGCCGAGTCGATCCCATCGCCCCCGTCACTCCGGACGACGTGCTGGCCTTGGCGGCCCGCGTTCGCTGGCCGGATCCCTCGCCCATCGCCCTCGCTCTGGCCGCCGCATACCCCTCAGCAACCGATACGTCCGATCCACAGACCCCTGAGGCCCAGGCCGGGCCGTGGCACCCCATTCCGCACCAAGGAATCGACGGCGAGGTCGGGGGCTTCAACCTGCTGCTGGGCACGGCCGAGTTCATTGAGGATGCCGGTATTCCCGTCCCGGACGCCGCCCGGCAGGTGATCGAGCGCAACACAGAGCAGGGCTGGGCGTCCGTGCTGGTCGGCGCCTGCCACCGGCCTTCGGAGACCAAGCCCGCCCGCCAATCGCTGATCGGCATCCTGGCCATGGCCTTGCGCCGGGCGAGTGATTCTGCGCAGGCCTCCGCGGCCCGTGCCGCCTGGCCGGCCCTGCTGGCCAACGCGGAGGAGGAAGCAAGCCAACCTGCCGACCCGGACCAGCCCAGCCGATCCCACGTCGCCGCATGGTTGGGACTGCGTTCGAGAACCCGCAGAGTTGACCGGCCCAGTGCCGGCGCTGCGGGTCTCGTCGCGCGCCTGGTTGCCGCGGCAACGGGCCGGGCCGGACGCTGGGTGGTTGGCCTGGCGGCGGTCTCGGCCGTGGTGGGTGTGGCCCTCTCGTGCATGTCCGTCGCACCGGACGAGGTAGCCCTCGTGCGGCGCTTCGGCCGCGTCGTGGACCGTTGCGGGCCGGGGCTGCACCTGCGGCCGCTGTGGCCGCTGGAAAACACGATTCGGTTTCGTCCCGACGCCATTCGGAGGCTGGTGGTGCCCATGACCCCGGTAGGCTCGGCCGCGGCGGTCGATCACTGGACGATCGCGGATCTGGTGCTGACCGGTGATACCTGGCGCGAGCCCGGCGGGCGCGGGATCGATCCGGACATGGCCTTGGCGCAGGCGGCGGAGCGCAACGCGAGCCAGATGGTCCAGGTGGAGATGGAGGTCCGCTACGGCATCACGGACGTGGAGGTCTTTTTGTTCGGCGTGCGCGATGCGGAAGCGATCGTCGCCGCCGAGGTCGAGTCGGTCATGCGAGGGCTGATCGGCAGCCGGTCGTTGGCCACCACGGCGGGGCCTCAGCGCGGCCAAGTGGCCGACCTCGGCCGACGGCTGGTGCAAGCACGGCTGGATGCGCTGGCGTGCGGCGTCCAGGTACACGGTGTCATGCTGACCGAACTGCGACTGCCGCCCGACACGTCCGCGGTGTCGTTGAGCGAGGCGGAGGCGGGCATCGCCCGGGCGGAATCGGAGCGGTTGATCGCGTTGACCCGGTCGCTGATCGAGCGGGACCGCATGTTGGCCGAGGCGCGTGTACGGGCGGTGGATCGGGTTGCCGCGGCGGAGGTGGAGAGCACGCGCCGCGTCGCGGAGGCGGTGCGGATCGCTGAGTGGGTCCGCGCCCGCCACAATTCATTTGTCCCGGCGGCTGGGGAGGTCGGCAGTACGTCCTCGGCCGCAGCGTTGAAAGGCGTGGGGTGCGAAGCCGCAAGCGGCGGGAAGGCCGAAGCCGCGAGCGGCGCAGCGTCCCAACCCGCGGCGACGGGAGGGCCGACGCCATGAACCTGCGCGGCGGATCATCGTCGGGCGGCCGGCGCTGGCGCGTGGGCGGCGGGGTAGGGATCCTGCTGATTGTGGCGGCACTCGTGGCGGCCGTGGGCTGGCGCACCTGGTACCGGGTGGGACCGGGTGAAGTGGCCTTTGTGCAGGGTTTCGGACCGGCCGGGCCGGCGTTGGTCACCGAGCCGGGGGTGCATTTCAAGGCACCGTGGCAGGCGGTGCGGCGGGTGGATCGGCGGCTGCGCCTGTTGACGTTCGAGCCTGCCGAGCGACTCCTGGCGGACCAGGAGCCGGTGGTGATCGAGCCCTTTGCCTGCTGGCGCGTTGCGCCTGAGGGTTTGGACCGCTACCTGCGTGTGGTATCGGATGCCCGGACGGCCGAGCGGCGTCTGCGCGAGATCGTGTGGAGTGCCCTGGACGGCGAGTTGGCGGCTGCGGGGCTACGCGAATGGCTCAACGCGGCCGGCGACGCCGGGCCGGTTCCCGCACCGGCGGACGCCTTGCTGAACCGTGTCCGCCGGACGGCCCGCGCGGAGGCTCAGTCCACACTGGGGATCGACTTGGCCGACGTAGGCGTCCGCCGACTGACGCGGCCGGAGCGGATGAAGGAGCAACTGCTTGCGCTGATGCTCGCCGACCGCGAGCGTGCGGCCGACGCGGTACGGCAGGAAACCCGCGTGCAGGTGGCCCAGGTGGAGGCCGCCGCCCGGCGGGACGCGGAGCTGCTGCTCGCCGAGGCCCAGCGTCAGACGGCCGCGATCGCACGTCGCGGGTGGCAAGAGGCCGAGCAGATCCTCGCCGAGGCCCGCAAGCTGAACGCGGAACTGACGGAGCAGGCTCTGCGGGCGCACGCCGGCGGCGGCCCGCAGCCCGCGCCGTAGCGGCCGCCCCCCGACTTCGGCGAGCTCTCTTCGAGCCTGCCTTCGGCTCTGAGGCTGAGCCTCATGCTCAGGCTCGAAGAGAGCCTCAGAGCCGAAGGCAGCCGAGCCGTGGCGGCCGGGGAGGCATAGAGGCACAGAGGCACAGAGGCAGAAGGCGGAAGGCGGAAGGCAGAAGGCACAAAGGCAGAAGGCAGAAGGCACAAAGGCAAAGAGGTGGGTGGCCCATCCATCGCAACGCGATAGGTGGGCTCACGATGATGCGGAGGGTGGCATGGGCCTGTACTCAGGCCCGTGGCC
>CAZEEJ010000020.1:0-43574 GCA_964511155.1 uncultured Planctomycetales bacterium
CTGCGCCTCTGCGTGAGCTGTTTTCTTCTCAGGACAACAAGAAAACCACGGTTAGTATTACAGATAAACGCAGATTGAAGCGAGGCCGCGTTGTCGTAACCCCAACCTTGCATTGCGCAACGCGGGAGAGGTGATACGCGAGAAGTCAGAAGTGAGAAACCGTGTCTGGCGTGGATGCCGGCGAACCTCACCGGCGGTGAGGTGGGGCGGCAGGCACGAGAAGTGGCTTGTTCTCCATTCTTCATGCTCCATTTCCTCCGGTTGCAGACTGCAACTGGGGGGTTCACTTGTCGGCGAGATAGCGGGCCGCCTGGTCGTGGTTCGGATTCAAGCGCAGTGTCTCGGTCCATTGGCGGCGGGCATCGTCGGTGAGACCTTTGCCGGCGTAGGCTTCGCCCAAAGCGCAGTGGAGGTCGGGATCGGATGGGGCGACGCGCAGCCCCTGGCGATATGTGCGGATGGCGCCGTCGAAATCGCCTTGTGCGGCCTGGGCTGTGCCGAGGAAGCCATAGGCGGTACCGAGGCCGGGTTTAAGGCCGACGGTGGTCCGGAGGTGGATCACCGCGTTGGCGAAGTCGCGCTGACGCAGCAGTTCCACGCCGAGACGGTAGTGCGCGTCCGCGTAGTGTGGGCGGGCGCGAACCGCCTCGCGGTAGCAGCGAATGGCGGCGTCGGATTGTCCACTCCGGGCCAGGAGCAGGCCCAGGTTGTAGTTTGCCTCGGAGTGGTGGGGATCGTGCTTCAGGGCCTCCTCGTAACTCTGAGCGGCTTTGTCGAGCTGGCCGTCGAGCGTGTAGGCGTTCCCCAGGTTGCAGTGCGCTTGGACGTAACTCGGGTTGAGTCGGGTGGCCTCGAGGAACTGCTCGATGGCCTGGGCGGTTCTGGCTTGTTCGGCCAAGGCAATGCCGAGGTAGTTGTAAGCGACTGGGCCGTCGGGTGCCAGCGCGACGGCGTGGCGGAAGAGGGTTTCGGTGTCGTGCCATCGCTGGATCTGCTGGCGTGTGGCGACGGCTTCCGCGGCGGCAATGGCCAGAATCGTTGCCAGGACAGGCGCGCGAACGGGCCAGTTTCGTGTGCCGGTGGGCGGGCAGAGCAACGCCAGTCCGGCGGCGGCGGGAAAGAGCAGGCCGATGGCCGGCAGGTACGCGTACTTGTCGGAGGCGACCACCCAGCTATAGCCGACGAGCCCCAGTGTGGGCGAGATCAGCAGGAAAAAGACGCCCAATCCGACGGCCGGGGCCGGTGTTCGTCTGAGCAGCAGGAGCACGACGACGACGGCGGCGGCGATTGCCAGCGCGATGATCGGTGCCAGCACAGCGGGATTGGCGAGGGAAAGTGCGGGAAGCTGGTAGTACGGCGAGAGGTTGGCGGGCCAGAGGATCTTGCCGAGGTAGAAGACGGCCAGGTAGCCGATTCGCAGCACGGCCGACACAGGGCCCGCATCCCCGCCCATCATTCTGACTTCCGCATTGCTCGCGGTGGACACGATGGTGACGATGCCTGACAGGAGGGCAACGGCGAGGAAGGGGGTTTTCTCGAGCACGGCTCTGCGGCTCAGGCGTTTCAACGGCCAGTAGTCGAGCAGCAGCAGTGCCAGCGGCAGGGGGACGGCGGTCGGTTTGGACATGACCGCCAGGACGAACATCACCAGGCTCGCCAGGTAGGAAGCCCATCGGCGCTGCCGCGTGTAGCGGACATAGCAGATCAGGCATCCCAGGGCCAACAGCATGGCCAGCGGCGTCTTCCGCTCCCATACCCAGGCTACGGGCTCGACCGTCAGGGGATGGAGCCCAAACAGGAGCCCGACGAGCCCGGCTGGCCAGAGGCTGCCAAACACCTGGTACATCAGCAGGACGATCAGGAAGGTATTGGCCACGTGCAGGGCCAGGCTGGTGCGGTGAAAGGGGGTCAGGTTGTCAGCGCTGCCGCCCGCAGCCACGTCAGCCATGAGCGAGATCAGGGTGAGCGGTTCGTAGTAACCCTTGATGCTGGCGGAGTCAAACACCTCCGCCAGAATACCGCCGGCCGCGGACCCACTCGGGTTCATGAGGTAGGGGTTGTTGAAGAGGAACTGCTGGTCATCAAAGCAGATGGCCTGGCACTTGAGCACCGGCCAATAGACGGCCAGCACGACGAGTGCCGCCAAGCCAGCCACGGCCAGGGGTGCAGCCGCCTTGCGGAGTGCGGTGGCCGCGTCGTGACGAAGGGCGGGTGGATCCGGCGGCGCCGAGGTGGAACGATTCCTGTGCTTGGGGAGACGGCCCATGGGATCATTATACAGAAAGCCGGCGCCCATGTTGATCTTCCACCGACCCGTCGCTACCCGGCGTCGCGGAGTTCGGCCATCACGGCCCCGTCAGCATGGGCTTGGGGCCGAGGTCCTGGCTGCCGGCACCCTGCGGGATTAGAATCCCGCCATGAAAACGGCACCCGCTGTCGCTGCCACAGTCGCTGCTTCGCTGCTCTATGCAACCCTCCGGTATAACGTCTTCGGCGTTGTGCCATGGGGCAGTTGGCCGGCTTTCATCGTGAACAAAGGCATCTGCCTGAGCTTGTGCCTGTTCCTGCTGTACTCCGCGTTTTGTACGCAGCGTGGGAAGCCCGAACAGGCCTCAAGCTGGGCACAGGCCGCTGTTTGCTCCACGGCGGTCCACATCATGCTCTCGCTGGGACTCTTCACGCCGCAGTTCTTCGATACCAAGTTCTTCGTGGATGCGATGATGACGGTGAGCGGCCAGATCCTGCTGTTGGCCGGGACGCTGACCGTGTGTACGTTCTACCAGGTGAGCCGCGGCCGCACGGACAAGCGCCGCCGGCAACTCAATCTGCTGGCCATGCTGTTGCTGATCATCCACCTTGCGGCAGTGGGCTGCCCCACCTGGATCACACCGTCAGCCTGGCCGGGACACATGCCGCCCATCTCGCTGCTGAGTGCAATCCTGGTAGCGTTGACGATCGGCGTGCAATGGCGGAGCGCAGCACAACCTGTCGGCGATCAACGATGACATATTCGGACGCGCGGGCGAGGTTGGGGCAATATCGGTCGTCAAGGACCCATGTTGCAGGGCCGATACCCTTGTTGTGATGCCAGTTGTGGCGTAATGCGCTGTTGTGGCCGGTGGGCTCGGCAGTTGGCATGATTGAATCGTATATAGATAACGGTCTGTCGCGGGAGCCAGGCGGCGTTGGGCCGGCGGCGCAGGCGGTCGGGAGGGCGTCGCGCCGTGACGAGTAGGCTCCGCGGTTGGAGGTCGAGTATGAAGACCGACGAGATTGTCAGGCTGACGCGGAAGCGGGTGGCGGCCCTGGTGCGGTCGCGGCAGGAGCAGGATGATCCTGATCTGTTCGAGGGCCGCGAGCGACGGGAGAATCTCCGCTGGCCGTTCCCGGGGGCGGTGGAACTCTGGCCGACGGGGGGCGACGGCCGGGAGCGTTGGTACGGCACGTGTCGGAACCTGAGCATGAACGGTTTGGCGATGGTGACCGACGAGCCGTTTACGCCGGGTGCCGCGGTGGAGATCGCCTGTCATTTCCCCGAGGCGAGCTTCTACGGCGAGGCGGTGGTCCGCCACTGCACGCAGGTGCCGCAGGGCTTCCTCGTGGGCGTCGAGTTCCGGTTTCCGTCCTGACACAAACCGGTCGAGAGTGGTGGTTCGCCTACGCACAGGCACCGCGCGGGCTGAAGCCACGCGGCTCTTTGGCGTTGGGATCAGCAGCGCCCACACATCAGGCAGTTCGAGTTTCTGAGATCGCACACGCGAACGTGTGGGGTCGCTGTTGAAAGCCCGCCCGGTGTTCCCTACCATCCTGGCATGAACAAGGGAGACGATCTGGGGCGGCGTGACTTTCTCCGCCAAGTGGGAGCGGGGGTGGTGGGGGGCTTGGTGGGGTCGGCGTGCGCGGGTGAGGCGGGGCCGGCGACGACGACGCGGCCGGCGATGCCCGGCATCGGCGATCTGCCGACCCGCAAGCTTGGCCGGACGGGCATCGACGTGCCGCCGCTGAGCTTCGGCACCGCGCCGATGGGTCATGCGTTCTACGCCCAGGAGCCGTTCGAAGAAGTGGTGTATGCCGCCCTGGATGCGGGGGTTCGCTACCTGGACACCGCGGTGATCTACGACGTGGCGGAGGAACGGCTGGCGCCGATTCTCGCCCGGCGGCGCAAGCGGGTCATCCTGGCGGGCAAGACCCGGGCGACGACGCGCGACGGCGTCCTGCGCGACATCGAAGGCAGCCTGAAACGGATGCAGACCGATTACCTGGACATCGGGCATCTGCACAACGTGGGGGAGTTCGACGCGCAGCTCGTGCTCGGTAAGGACGGGTCGCTGGAAGGCATGTTAGCGGCGAAGGAGCGGGGGCTCGTCCGGCACGTTGGTTGCACGGGGCACCACAAGCCGGAGAAGTTCGTGCCGGTGCTGGAGACGGGGCACGTCGAGGTGCTCATGGTGGCAATGAACTTCGTTGACCGGTTTACTTACGGGTTCGAGGAGAAGGTGCTGCCCACGGCGCGGCGCGTGGGCTGCGGAATCATCTGCATGAAGGTGTACGGGGGCGTGACCGGGAGCTGGGACGGTTATCGGAAACGGCGTCCGGGTCGGCTGGTGGGCGACGAGCATCGGCAGGACGCGTTCGATTACGCGTTGAGCATTCCGGGGGTGGCGACGTGCGTGGTGGGGATCAAGTCGCTGGAGGAGCTGCGGCTGGCGCTGGAGGCGGTGCGCGGCTACCGGCCGCTGGAGGGCGCGCGTCGTGAGACGGTGCTGGCTCGGGGGGAGGCGTTGGCGGCCGAATGGGGCTTCCACCTCGGCACGTGAGGATCATCTGGGCGTAACTCACCGCCCGCCCGGCTCCTGGGACAAAATGGCGAATGTCCAAGGCCCAATGACCAATCAATGACCAAGCCCGAAACCAGAACTCCGGCTCCGGTTGGGGACGTTCGTCATTCGTCATTCGGACTTGATTGGTCATTGGTGCTTCGCCATTGGTCATTTCGCCCGCGGCCGGCGAGTTCCGCCCGGGTCATTTCGCCTGGCGGTCAGAACGCCTCAAGCATTCGTCGCCCTTCGCCCGATAATCGGATGTACGGGTGACGTTCAAGCGCCCGTTCGTGCACTCTGAGAGCGTGTGTGAGAATCCCTCGGAGAGGGACAGTCCCCATTTCGCCAAGCGCCGGCCTGTCCCGGAGCCTCGCAGGCGAGGGGAATGCCGTCCCCGGTCGGCGAAATGGGGACAGTCCCTGGGCTTCTCGCACACGCTCTGAGCGAGGGTTGGCTGTCCCGTGGAACGTCCAGCTTTACTGTGTCCGTATCTCAACGACCGCGATGCGCGGTGTGCGGGTCCGCTGACGTTGATCAACCTGCGGGAGGCCTTCCGGCTCTGTGCGGGAAACCATGAAGCCTGCAGAGTCTATCACCAAATTAGATTGGCCGAACTCCGACGTGCGGCCGAGCTTCCGGTCGCCCAGTCTGCCTGAACCCGGCGTGCGCGTGGCCCCGGCTCCCGCGAGTCCGGAGGCGTCGCTGTCGGGGCTGGTAGAGCGGTTTCTGAACCATCTGTGGTCGGAGGCGGGGCTGGCGGAGAACACGCTGGCCGCGTATCGCCGCGACCTCGAGTCGTTCGGCGGGTTCTGTCGGGAGCGGTCGATCGCGCTGCGCACCCTGTCTCCGCTCGATGTGCAGGCGTTCCTGATCTTTCTGCGCCAGGAGGAAGAGCTGGCGATCAGCTCGATCGCCCGCCGGCTCGTGGTGCTGAAATTGTTCTGCCGGTTCTGTCACCGCGACGGGCACATCGAGCACGACGTGGCGTCGCTGATCGAGACACCGAAGAAGTGGTCGCATCTGCCGGTGGTGCTGAACGCGCGGCAGGTGGACGCGCTGCTGGCTTTGCCGGACGAGGGCGACCTGCTGGCTTCGCGCGACCGGGCGATCCTCGAGTTGTTTTACGCGACGGGGCTGCGAGTGAGCGAGCTGGTGAACCTGCGGCTGGGCGATGTGCACCTGGACATCGGGTACCTGCGCTGCGTGGGCAAGGGGGGCAAGGAGCGGGTGGTGCCGATCGGGGAGCAGGCGGTCGAGGCGGTGCGGGCGTACCTGGTCGAGCTGCGGCCGCAACTGGTGACCGGACGACCGGTCGACCGCGTGTTCCTCTCGCGCACCGGCCGGCCGCTGGACCGCACGAACTGCTGGCGGATGGTCGTGAAGTATGCCCGCCGCATGGGCGTCAGCGGGAAGCTGTCGCCGCACACGTTGCGCCACAGCTTCGCGACGCACCTGCTGGCGGGCGGGGCGGACCTCCGGGTGGTTCAGGAGATGCTCGGGCACGCCGACGTGCGCACCACGCAGATCTACACGCACGTGGACTCATCACGCCTCAAGGCGATCCACCAGCAGTTTCATCCCCGGCAGTAGCATGACCGCGTTGTTTGGTAGCGGCCGCCGCCCCTGGCGGCCGTTGGGCGGCGATAGAGCTCTGGGCGCCGGCCGCCACGGGGGGCGGCCGCTACCTGCAAACATGCTCCCGCGCTGTCACAGTGGGGCGGCTGGACTCAGCGTACCCGTTCGAGCACTTCCACCCAGGTGATCATGGATTCCGTTCCGAGACCCGCGCACCCCGTCTTGGTGAGGCGGCATCCCTCGAAGGTGAAGGTTTCTGTCAGGGGCACCGGGACCTTCTCGTCCGGCCGATCGCCGTGCAACTGCAGGTTCATGGGCAGGTGGAGAACAGTTTCGGGTCCGGGATGAAGCGCGGCACGGTGAGGCTGGAGGTCCTCCTTGAGGATGTCCGCCAGCCATTCGTCCTGCTCGAGGCGGGCGAAGACCTCATCCTCCGACCCGGTGTGCACGGACAGTCGGGCCCGAGCGTGCCAGAGCGTGCCGCCCTGCGTGAGCGGCTTGGGGTTCTCGAGTACGCCTTCGAACAGGACGGCGACCTTGTAACTTGGATTGTCCCTATCCTCGTGTCGGGCCAGCACCGCGAAGACCAGCAGGGTTCTGCCCTCATGCTGGCGCTTGTCGATCCGCACCCGGGTGGTATAGACGCCGTCGTTGGGGGGATCCGGAGCGGGCTGATCGTCGGCGGGCGATGTTGTGGCTGGGCGTGCGGCCGGCTGGTTGACGTAGTGTCCCCGGCCGGCCCATTCGCCCGTCGGAAGCTGGGCGACGATGGATGCCGTGCCGCAGGCGGGAGCGCACGCGGCCTGCTCCCGACCGGCATGCTCCGTCCGGCCGGTCGTGCAGCCGGTCATCAGTGCGAGCATCAGTCCGCTTGCCAGAAGTGCAAAACGTTTCATCATGGATGCCCTCGTTTCTGTCGGCACGCTATCGGCGTTGGTTTTCAGCGTCAAGCGGGGTTATGGTGATGGGGTCAAGCGCGGGTATGGTGATGGGGTGGGGCCGGTTTCGTGACGGGCTGGCCGGTGTGCTGGAGTTGCCTGGCCAGGGAGGTTCCGTACCGCGACCGTCAGGGAGCGGACCTCGTGTAGTGGGCGTTCCTGTCGAAGGGCCGCTCCCTGACGGTCGCGGTACGGAACGGAGTGCCGATTCGCGGAGGAGGGAGTCAACTTGTTGATGGGGACCGAGTCAGCTTGTTGATGGATGTGTCCAAACGTAGGTGACGAACAGCAACCAGTTGCCTTGGTCCCGGCAACGATGAGGGATGATGCTGTGAATCGGGAATCGGTGCACAGGCTGATGGCGGTCCTGGTATTGACTGGTGCAGTGGCGGTCATAGGTGTGGTCATGGCGAATGAGCAGGGGGCGGCATCGAAGCCGGCGTCGCAGGCGGTCGACAAGTGGGCACAGCACTACTATGACCGCGTCGACCAGTTCAAGCGGGAGAACGCGGCGGCCCGGAACATCGTCCTGGTCGGTTCGTCGCACGTCGAGGGTTTCGACGCGGGCAAGCTGCTGCCCGGGCGGCGGGTGGTCAACCGGGGCATTGCTTCGGACCGCATCGGCATCGACGAACGGGGCATCCTGCATCGCCTGGACAACTCGGTGTTCGACTGCAACCCCGGGGTCATCATCATCGAGAACGGGGTCAACGATCTGGGCGAGCTGTGGCGGAACGGGACGCCCGCGATCGACGAGATCGACGCGTGCTACCGGGAGGTGGTCAAGCGCATTCGCACGCGGCTGCCGGGAGTACCGCTGCTGATCGTGGGGCTGTTCCCGACGCGCGACCGCTACGCGGGGCTGAAGGATTCGATCGTCGAGTTCAACGGCCGGTTGGCGAAGGTTGCCGCGGACTATGGTTGCCCGTTCATGGACGTGTACGGGCCGTTCGCCGACGCGGAGGGGTTGCTGCGCAAGGAGTTGGCCCGCGACGGCCTGCACCTGACGCCGGAGGGCTACAAGCTCTGGGCCGAGATGATCGAGCAGGTCCTGGTGCAAATGGACGCACCTTCGGAGCGGCGCCCTGCGGAGCCGCGCCCGTAAGGAAGCGGTTCTGCGTGGTCGAGAAACCGCTCCCTCACGGTCGCGGCTCTGATGGAACCGCTCCCTTACGGTCGCGGCTCTGAAGCGTCGCGGCTCTGAAGCGTCGCGGCTCTGTACGGTCGCGGCTTTGGCAGAGTTTTTATACACGCATCGAGGAGGATTCCGCATGAGCAGTCGTGGTTGGGTTCGCACCCTTTCGGTCCTGTCAGTTTGGATCGGTTTTGCGGGGTCGGTGTCGCCCGTGGAGGGGGGTGCGGATGGCGCGGTGACGCTCGACCCGAGCGGCGCGGAGAAGCGCGACGGTTCGGAACTGCTGTGGTACGACGCGAAGGACCTGGCGATCGAAGGCCGGGGCTGGCAGGAGACGGAGTCGTTCTACGATCGCCTGCCGATGCGGGCCAAGGACAAGGTGCCGCCGACGGTATGGGGCCACAGCAAGCGGTCGGCGGGGCTGGCGGTGCGGTTTGTGACCGACTCGACGCGCATCGCGGCGATCTGGGACGGCGGCGGGGCGATGAACCACATGGCGGCCACGGGCAACAGTGGCTTGGACCTCTACGCCCGGCAGCGTGGGCGATGGGAGTTCCGCGGCGTGGGGCGGCCGGAGACGGGGCAGACCATGGATGAACTGGCCAAGGGTTTGCCCGGCAAGCCGACCGAGTACCTGCTCTACCTGCCGTTGTACAACGGGGTCACTGAGTTGCGGATCGGCATTGAGCCGGCCGCGAGCATGGCCAAGGCGGCCCCGCGAGCGGAAGGCCGGGACCGGCCCATCGTGTTCTACGGCACCTCGATCACGCACGGCGGGTGTGCCTCGCGGGCGGGCATGTGCCATGCGGCCATTCTCGGCCGATGGCTGGACCGGGCGGTGATCAACCTCGGTTTCTCCGGCTCGGGCAAGATGGAACCGGAACTGGGCGAACTGCTCGGCGAGCTGGATGCCGCGGTGTTTGTGCTCGAGTGTTTGCCGAACATGACGACGGAGATGGTGCGCGAGCGGGTGCGGCCGTTCGTGCGCGCTTTGCGTGCCGCCCGGCCGGATACGCCGATCCTGCTGGTCGAGAGCCCGCTGAACATCGGGGCCAACGCAGGCAACACGGCCCTGCGCGAGTCGTTCGACGACCTGAAACGGGAAGGGGTTGCCGACCTCCATTATCTGCCCGGCGACGATCAACTGGCCGGCGAGGAGAATGGTACCGTCGACGGCGTCCATCCGACGGACCTGGGTTTTTACCGGATGGCGGTCGCCTACCGCCCGGTGCTGGAGAAAATCCTGGCACCGGCGGTGCATACGCCGATGAGATGAGCAGATAGCGGAAGAGGTTGGCCCACAGATCACGCAGATGGACACAGATGAAGAGAGTGTGTGTTGCATGGATCTGCGTCAATCTGGGTGATCTGTGGGCAGAACCTCCTTGTGCCATATAAGGCGCTGGGCTGACGACGCGGGAAAGACCATGAACGCTTGGGCGAAGTTTTTTGATGGGTTTGCGGAGCGGTATGATGGCGAGGTTTTTACGCGCAACACCGAGGCGGAGTTGGGCTTCCTGCGGGAACACCTGGGGGTCGGGGAAGGCGCGCGGGTGCTCGATCTGGGGTGCGGGACGGGGCGGCATAGCGTGGGGCTGGCCGGGCTGGGTTATCGGGTGACCGGCGTGGACCTGTCGGCGGGGATGCTGGAGGTTGCCCGGCGGCGGGCGGAACAGGCGGGGGTGACGGTGGAGTGGGTGCGGGCGGACGCGACCGGGTTTGTGCGCGAGGGGCATTTTGACGGGGCTATCTGCCTCTGCGAAGGGTCGATGGGATTGCTGGCCGGCGATGACGACCCCCTTGAACACGATATGGCCATCCTGCGGAGTATCCACGCCTCGCTGGCCGACGGCGGGCGGCTGATCCTCAACGTGCTTAACGCGTGCCGGATGATTCGTACGCACAGCGACGACGACGTGGCGGCCGGGCGGTTTGATGTGCTGAACCTGACCGAGCCGAGTGACGTGGAGAGCTTGATCGGGGAAGAGGGCGCGGGGTTGCGGCTCCGCGAGCGCGGCTACACGCCGCCGGAGATTCGCCGGATGTTCACCTGGGCGGGTTTCACCGTCACAGGTGTTTACGGCGGCACGGCCGGCGAGTGGGGCCTGCGCCCGCCGCGACTCGACGAGATGGAACTGATGGTCTTTGCGCGGCGAGGGGCTTCAGGCTGAGAAGTTACGAGCCGCCGATCCGGCATCGCTTGGCTTCGCCGTGACGAGTGCACGCCGATAAACGCCGACGGGGTGGAACGATGATGGAAGAGGTGGGCCCACAGATCACGCAGATGGACACAGATGAAGAGAGTGTTCGCTGTACGGATCTGTGTCCATCTGTGTGATCTGTGGGCAGGACTTTGTTTTCGCTTCTTCGGAGCTTGTTCGTGTGTCTTGGTGCGATGACCGATGCGCGGTTACCATGGTTGGACGTTCGGCGAACGGTTACGGGCAAAAAGGGAGGATTGTCATGGCGGGCGATGATCTGACGCGGCGGGAGGTGATGAAGCGCGGCGTGTGGGCCGGGGCGGCGATGGGACTGGCGTCGGCGGGCTTGCGGCCGGCGGCGCAGGGCCGGGTCATCGGGGCCAATGAGCGCATCAACCTCGGGTTGATCGGGTGCGGCGGCCGGGGACGCTACGTGATGCGGAACATGGCCAGGCCGGCGGACCCGAACCTCAACCTCGTCGCGGTGTGCGACATCTGGAAGAACCGGCTGGCGGAATACGCGAACGAGGGGGCGGAGCTGTTCGGCACGAAGCCGCGGACCTACGGCAACTACCGCGACCTGCTGGCGGACGGCGAGGTGGACGCGGTGATCATCGCCACGCCGGACCATCAACACTGCCGCCAGACCATCGATGCCGTGCGGGCCGGCAAGCACGTCTATGTCGAGAAACCGCTCACCGCGATCCCGTCGGACCTGCCGGAGCTGAACGAGTGCTACGACGTGGTCAAGGGGGCGAAGATGGTCGTGCAGAACGGCACGCAGGGGGTGAGCTGCCCGGCGGCCGTGGCCCTCAAGCAACTGGTGGCCGATGGGAAGCTCGGCAAGCTCTTCCGCGTGGAATCCACCGAGACCGCGCACGTGCCGTACTGGATGCACTACGGCGGTCCGCAAACCGAGGCGGAGACGGACTGGAAGGCGTTCCTGTTCAATCGCGAGCCGCGGCCGTTCGATGCCAATCTGCACGCTCGCTGGATGGGCTACTACGAGTTCACCAGCGGCACCATCGGCGGCTGGATGAGCCATTTCATCAATACGCTGCACTTCATTACCGGCTGCGATTACCCGGTATCCGCCACCGCCTGGGGTGGGCGGTACACTTCGACGAACGATCCGCGATGCGATGCTCCTGACCAGGTGGCCGTGCTCCTCGATTACGCGGAGGGGTTCCATACCCAGTTCACCAGCCATTTCGGCAGTGCCATCGACGGCGAGACGACGGTGTTCATGTTTGAGAAGGGCTCGGTGCGCTGCCGCTTCGGGCACCATCTGGGCAATCCAATCGTGTCGAGCGAGGGGGTTGACGACAGAATCAAGCCCTACAAGCTGCTGGAAGCCGACCCGCCGTATCCGGGCGCGGCCCACGTCAAGAACTGGCTCGACTGTGTGCGTAGCGGGGGCACGCCCAGTGCAGACATCGAGTTCGGCCATAAGCACAGTATCGCCGTTCTGCTGGGCGACCTCGCCTGTCGCCTGGGGCGCAAGGTGGCGTTCGATCGGCAGAAACGCGAGCTGCGCCCGGTATGATTCGGGGCGCTATGCTGGACACGAGTCGGGGCCGCAAGCGGCACCGCTAAACGGGGGATCTATAAGATGTCTTAAAACCTCTTCAGACACTTGAGGATCACGCGTTGGGGGTGAAGCTGTGGCCGGTGTGGTGGATGAAGACCTCTTCGAGGCTGGGGCGGTTGAGGGCGACGGAGCGGACGGCGTCGGGGAAGGCCTCGACCAGATCGCGAATGAGGGTGTGGGCCTGGGCGTGCTCGATGCGGACGCGGCCGTCGGTGAGCGTGGCGGCGATCTGGAACTGACGGGCGATGTTCTCGGCGAGGGCGGTCGGGTCGTCGGTCTCGACGGTGAGGCAGTCGCCGGCCAGAGCCTGCTTGAGGTCGGCGGGTGAGCCGGTGACGACGAGGTGGCCGCGGTCGAGGATGGCCACGCGGTCGCAGTGGTCGGCCTCGTCCATGAAGTGCGTGGTCATCAGGACGGAAAGATCCTGCTCCTGGCGGGCGAGGTCGAGATGCTGGCGGAACTCCCAGCGGGCTTGCGGGTCGAGGCCGCTGGAAGGCTCGTCGAGGAGGAGGACCCGCGGCCGATGGAGCAGCCCGCGGATGAGGTCGACTCGCCGGGCGAGCCCGCCGGACAAAGTCTCGATGCGGTGGCCGTTGCGGTCGGCGATGCGGAACCGGGTGAGGAGCTCGTCGATGCGGGTGCGGAGGGGTCGGCCGGCCAAACCGTACAGGTGACCCTGGTGCAGGAGGTTCTCGCGGACGGTGAGCTTGCCGTCCAGGCTGGGCGACTGGAAGACGACGCCGATCATTTGGCGGACCAGGTCGGGCTGCTCGATGACGTTGCAGCCGAGGATGGCTGCCCGGCCGGCGGTTGGCCGGAGCATGGTGCAGAGCACGCGAAAGAGGGTGGTCTTGCCGCCGCCGTTGGGGCCGAGCAGGGCGAAGACTTCGCCCGGGCGTACGTGCAGTGAGACGGAGTCGAGGGCCAGCCGATCAGCGTACCGGTGGGAGAGGTCTTCAACGTGGATGGGCAGCGGTGCGGTCATTCGCGGTCCGGCGTCACAGGTGGTCGGTAGCCAGGAAGGCCAGCAGCAACGGCAGATACACAACGGACCCGATGAACAGTCGCCGGGCCAAGGCTTGCGTTCGCCGGCGGGCGAACTGCACGGCGATCCAGAGGAACGCGGCTCCCAGCGGAAGAGCGACGAAGGCGTACAGCGGGCCGGTCATTCCGGTCAAGGACGGCAGCATCGCGGTAGGGATCAGCAGCAGGGTGCACAGAAGGACCTGCCCGGCGGTGCGTGCGCCGGTCGGGTCGACGACGGGCAGCATGATCTGCCCGCCGCGGGCGTAGTCTTCGCGGTAGAGCCACGCGATGGCCAGGAAGTGGGGCAGTTGCCAGACGAAGAGGATGGCGAAGAGCGACCAGGCGCGGAGGTCGACGGTGCCGGTGGCGGCGGCGTAGCCCATGACGGGCGGGATGGCCCCGGGGATGGCCCCCGCGAGGGTGCACAGGGGGGTGCGCGTCTTGAGCGGCGTGTAGAGGAAGAGATAAGTGGCGATGGTCAGCGTGCCCAAGCCGGCGACGAGCGGGTTGACGGCCCAGGCGAGGTAGCCGACGCCGATCATGGCGATGGCCAACCCGAAAGCGAGGGCCTCGGCCGGGGTGATTCGGCCGGCGGGCAACGGGCGGTTCGCGGTGCGGTGCATGCGGGCGTCGGCGTCGCGTTCGAGGTACTGGTTGAGGGCCATGGCCCCGCCGGCGGCGAGGGCGGTTCCCACGATCGCGTTGACCAGCAGCAGGGCGAACGCGGGATCGAGCGGCCCGGCGTGTCCGACGTAGGCTCCCGCCCCGGTGGTCAAGAGCACCAGCGAGGTGAGCCTGGGCTTGAGCAGCTCGAAGTAGTCGGCCACGCGGCCCCGACTGACGGGGACGGCCAGCGTTTGGATGTTTGCCCGTGGGCTCATGCGGGTTGCTCGTGTTCCCCGGTCGGCGTATCGACCGTCTCCGGCACGGTCGGTTGCCGGTATTGCCACAGCGCCACGTGGAAGCTGATCGCCATGATCAGGGCGCCCACGGCCACGTGCACGGTGGGCAGGTAGTAGCGCATCCAGTCCGCAGGAGTGTAGCCCAGCCGCGGGTCTACGACCAGCAGGGTGGCCAGGCCCAGGGCGAGCTGCACGAAGTAGAGGGCGAGCACGGCCAGCAACCGGCGTCGCACCCATGGCGCGGCGGGCTGGCTGAAGATGAGATTCAGCACCCAGGCGAGCACGAAACCGATCACCAACGACCCGGCGATGTGCCAGGCGGTACCGGTGCCCGTGTGGCGGAGCGTGGCCCCGAGGATCAGTTGGCCGAACAGGACGGCCAGGAGGATGGTCAGGGCCCGCGGCAGAGACGCGGCCGGGCGGACCGTATCCGCCGCGGAGGGTGAAAGCCACCTTGGAGAGTTTACGGTGGCGAACGCCACCATGAGGCAGAAGAAGGCATGGGCGAAGCAGCCGTGGATGACGGCCAACTCGATGGACAGTTCGGTGACGCGCAGCCCGCCCATGACGCCCTGGATCACGACGGCCACCCACGCGACGATGGCCAGGCGGACGACCGCCCGGCGCGGGTCGCGCCAGCAGGTCCAGACGGCCAGGACGGTGAGCATGGCTCCGACGGTGGCTCCAATCAGGCGGTGGCCATGCTCGTCGCGCACGCCGGGCTCGGCGGTCCAGCCCTCGGGGTTCAGCGAGCCGAAGGACAGGGGCCAGTCGGGGACCGCCAGGCCGGCGTCCTTGGTGGTGACGTTCCCGCCGGCCACGATGAGCAGGAACGTGGCCAGCATCGTGGCCACCGCCAGGCGGTACCGCCAGGGGCTGCCGCCGGCTTCGGGGAGCGAAGGGGCGAGGCGCGAAGGCGGCATGGTCCGTGCGTCGACGGGGGTGGTGATGGTACTGCTCATGGTGTGTTGTCAGCTCCTGGGCTGCTCCTGGGGTTCGAGTCGCACGCGACGGCGTCGCGGCTTGAGCTTCACGTCTGCGATCCTGGCGGCCCGATCCGGCTCAATCCGGACCGTGGCGGTCTGCACGTCGAGCCGCTCGTGCCAGAATTGTAGCTCATATTCGCCGGGCGGCAGCCCGTGAAGCGCCGCGACGCCCTGATCGTCGGTGAGGGCGAAGAACGGGTGGGGCATGACGTGGCACCAGGCCAGCTCCCACGGATGGACATCGCACTTGAGGCGGAAGGTCTCCGGGTGCTGGAGGATCACATCCCGTGCCTGGCCCTCCGGCACGTTGAAGCTGAACTCCTTATTGCGCTCGGGGTACCCATGAGGGACTTCGAGCGTACGGGAGGTGTTCTTGAACACCAGCCGCTGGCCCGCGAGGACGGCGACGATGCGCGGGATGAACCAGCATTTCTGGTCGACGACGACGGGCTCCTGGGGTTCGGGGCAGCGGTAATTCTTGGCCAGGCCCCGGACCACGGAGATGAACACGTTTTGCAGCTCGTTCTTCTTACCGACCAGCAGGGTGTCGTCCAGGCGCGGGGTCTTGCGGAAGAGTTGGGCGCAGTAAGGATCCTCAGTGCAGTCGACAGGCTTGGGTTCCACGGGCGGGCCTTCGTAGAGGACGTTGACCGTGCAGCAGGGGGGGGCAGGCGGGGTGTCGGCCAAGCAGGAGCGTCCGAGCCAGGCAGCGCTGAACGCTGCCGCGGTGCGGCCGAGCAGAACCCGCCGGGTCAATGCCCCGTCATCAAGGCGGGGTGATGCCGCTTCACGTTGGAACAGGTCGGGCATCAGGGTTCACCTCTTCCCTGTCGGTGCGGGGGCTCGCAAGCCGCACTCACGGGCGGCAGTCTCTCACGCATAAGCCCACGGTTTCTCGCGCATAAGCCCACGGGTTGCAACCCGTGGGCTTGGGCCGCTGGGACGCCATGTTAACGGATCGGAGGATGTCTCTCAATTCTGTCACGTACCCGAGGATGCTCTGTCACGTACCCGGGGATGCTCTGTCGCGTACCCGGGGATGCTCTGTCGCGTACCCCGCTCTGTCCTTCAACCTGCGGGCGGATTATGCTAAGGTTCCTCGCGGAGTCCGTGTGGGGTGCCGGTTCCTGGCCGGTGCGTTCACGGGGGCGAGGCCCGTGCCACACGGTGTCGTCACGGGTGCGCTGCACGTCCGGATTACAGGGAGGTCAACAGGTGGAGAAGGCCAGCGAGTTCGGGGATCATCTTCATGTGGTTCGACATCCGCTCGTCCAGCAGAAACTCACTGCCGCCCGCGATGCCCAGGGCAGCAACGCCACCTTTCGTCATCTGCTCTGCGAAATAGCCATGCTCATGGCCTTCGAGATCACCCGGGAGTATCCGACCAAGCCGGTCGAGGTGCGTACGCCGCTGGGGATTGCCCGGGGGGCGGTCCTGGAGAGCGAGATCACCCTGGTGCCCATCCTCAGGGCGGGGCTGGGCATGGCCGACGGCGTGCTGCAGCTCATCCCGCAGGCGCGCATCGGGCATCTGGGCATCTACCGGGACGAAACCTCACTTGAGCCGGTGGTGTATTACAACAAGTTGCCGCCGAACGTCGCCGACACGGAGGTGATCGTGATCGACCCCATGTTGGCGACGGGGGGGTCCTGTACGGTGGCGGTCAGTGCCGTGAAGCAGGCGGGTGCCCGGCGGATCAAGTTGCTGTGTCTGGTGGCCGCCCCTGAGGGTATTCGGCAGATGCGCGAGGTCCACCCGGACGTGGCGGTCTACACGGCGGCGGTGGATGAGCGGCTCAATGAGCATGGGTATATCCTTCCGGGACTGGGGGATGCGGGGGATCGGATTTTTGGCACGGAGTGAGAGGAGAGCAGGCAGTAGGCACAGAGGCACAGAGGCACAGAGGCACAGAGGCACAGAGGCACAAAGGCAGTGGGTCGTAGGCGGTGAAGCAGTGAGGCTTGGTTCGCGAGTGAGTCAGCTACCGGCTTGCCTCTTCGCGCCCAAGGAACTACCCGCCGTGTGCCACTGCTCTTCGAGTCGTGTGTCTGCGAGCGCTTGTCACGGTTGCCTTGTGGCCGAGTCTGTAGGTGTCAAAGAAAGGGCAGGAGCTGGAGGCGAGGTGGGGGTTTGCGGCTTTGAGTTTTCGACGGGTAAGGCCGGTGGGCGGCTCGTCGTGATGGAGTGCGGAATCATGGTGCGTAGTGGATGGCTGATGGCCGGGCTTGCGGCGTGGCTGTGGTTTGCGGTGGGCGCGGTGCAGGCCAATCCGGCCGCGCAACCGGCGACGACCGGGGTGTCCGTCGCGGCGGCGAACGAGGTATCCGTTGAAGCGACGACCGAGGCCGCTGAGGATGCGGCGGCCGAGCCGGACGCAGCGTCTGACGACGAGCAGGAGGCGACGACCCAGCCGGCCCGCACCGCTCGTCGCTCGCGTGGTCGCGCCGCGGCCCCGCCATCGCCTCAGGTGGCCGTGTTCGAGTTGCGCGGCCGTATCCTGGAGAAGCCTTCCAGCTTCGGGTGGAGCTTCGACCTGGAGATGGCCCGGACGCTGCACGACTGGTTGACGCGGCTGGAGAGCGCGGCCACGGACGACCGGGTCAAGGCGGTCGTGCTGCTGTTCGACAACCCGATGATCGGGTGGGGCCAGATGCAGGAGCTGCGGGCGGCTTGTCGGCGGCTGCGGGATGCACAGAAAGACGTCTACTGCTACCTGGAAGAGGCGGGGGTGGGGACGTACCTGCTGGCGACGGCGGCGTCGCGGATCTGCATGCCCGCGGCGGGCAATTTGAACGTAGCCGGCCTGCACGCCGAGAGCGTGTACCTCAAGGGTCTGCTGGACAAGATCGGCGTTGAGGCGGACATCGAGCACATGGGGGCGTACAAGGGGGCGGGCGAGCCGTTCACGCGTACTGGTCCGTCCGACGAGGCTCGGGAGATGCTCGACTGGCTGCTGGACGACCTTTACGCCCAGATGGTGGAGACGATCGCGGACGGTCGGCAGATGGACGCGGATCACGTGCGCGAGCTGATCGACCGGGGGCCGTTCAACGCTCTCGAGGCCCTGGAGGCCCAGTTGATCGACGAGATCCTCGATGCCGACGAATTCCTGGAATCCCTGCGCGAGCGACATGGGCAGCAACTGGAACTGGTGCACAACTATGGCGCCCCCAAGGGTACGGAGATCGATTTATCGAGCCCGCTGGCGTTCTTCAAGATCCTCGGCGAGGCCATGGGCAGCGGCAAGCCCAAGAAGAGCCGCAAGAACAGCATTGCCCTGATTTACGTCGAGGGGCTCATCAGCATGGGCCGGACGCAGCCGAGTCTGTTCGGCGATGACAGCGGGGCGGGCAGTACGACTTTGCGGCGTGTGCTGGCCCAGGCCCGACAGGATGACTCGGTGAAGGCCGTGGTGCTGCGCGTGGACTCGCCGGGCGGGTCGGCGACGGCCAGCGATATCATCTGGCGGGCGACGCGCGACACGGCGGGAGTAAAGCCCACGGTGGTTTCGATGGGCAATATGGCGGCCAGCGGAGGGTACTATCTGGCGGTCGGGGCCCCGACGATTTTCGCGGACCAGGCCACGCTGACCGGCTCGATCGGCGTGATCGGCGGCAAGCTGGTCACCAAGGGGCTGTGGGACTGGCTGGGGGTGGCGTTCCACGAGCAGTCACGCGGCCGGAACGCGGACCTGTACAACACCAACCGGCGTTTCGACGACGATCAGCGGGCGCTGATCCGTTGCCAGCTTGACCAGGTGTACGGGATGTTCCTGGACCGTGTCCGCGGCGGGAGGGAGGATCGGCTGGTCGGGGATCTGGACAAGCTGGCGGGCGGGCGAGTGTTCACCGGGCGGCAGGCGCTGGCCCATGGGCTGATCGATCGGCTGGGCGGGCTCAACGATGCCATTGCCTGTGCCGCCGAGCAGGCGGGGGTGAGCGATTACGAGATCCGCGTGATGCCCGAGGCGGGCGACTTCTTCCAGCTTCTCATGAAGAGTCTGACCGGCGAGGAGGACGAGAGCGGCGAGGGGGTCAGCCTGCGGGGGAGCGGGGGCGGAGGATGGATGGGCCTGCCCGCGGTCCGCGAGCTGCTCGACGTGCTGCGCCGCTCGGACCCGGGGCGCGCCGCCGCGGCAGTTCAGACCCTGCTTCGACTGCAACTGCTGCGCGGGGGCGAGAGCCTGCTGGTCATGCCGCACGAAGTCCTGGTCCGCTGAGTACCCTCGGTTGGACAGGCGGTCGCACCTGTGTGATGATGGGTGCATGGCAGACCGAACACCAACGCTGACGGACTTGGCTGAACGGGGGCATATCCAGGCCCTGGAAGACCTCTGGCTGTTGGCCATCGAGGATGGTCAACGTGATTCCCAGGATCTGCTGGGGGCCTTGGGGGCGCTGACCAAGCGGGGGCAGGGCGACCGGGCCGCGGCATTGGGCTGGACCTGGCTGGCGACGTACAAGGAAGCGGCCGAGCCGCCGGCGGTGCTGGCCCTGGGCAAGGATCTCCTGGTGGCCTGCGGCGACAGCGAGGAGCTGCGGCAGGAGGTTGTGGCGCTCTACCGTGCGGTCTACGCGGATCGGCCGGACCTGGAGCTGCTGCTGGAGACCGCGGGTCTGGCCGGCGGCAGGTCGCCTCGCCGTGCCCTGCGGACGATGGATCTGTGCTTGGGCCTCAAGGTCGGCGATTACCTGGTCCACCGCTCCGACGAGCAGGCCGTGCAGGTCGTGACGGCGGATACCCAGACGTGCAGCTACACGGTTCGCGGCTCGCGTGGCGAGGAATATCTCGACGGGGATACGCTGGCCCTGGGCTATGACGCGGTCGAGGGGAACGACTTTCGGGTATTGCTGCAGCTTCGTCCGGAAGCGCTCGCGGAGATGGTCAGTGGCGATCCGGTCCAACTGGTGATCGGGATTCTGCAGAGCCGGCAGGGGCGGATCGATTCGGATCATCTGGAGGAGCTTCTGTCGCCGCGGCTGGTGCCGGCGGGGCAATGGAGTGCGTGGTGGTCGAAGGCCCGGGCGGCCCTGCGTCGCTGCCCGCACGTCGTGATCGAGGGGCGCAATCCCGTCATCCTGACCTACCACGCGGCGGGGCAGACGCTCGAGGATGAGATCGAGCCGCAGTGGGGGAAGGCCCAGACGCCGACGCAGCGGATGGCCGTGGTGGACGCGTACGTGCGGGAGTTGAAGGCCCGGCGTCTGTCGGGCAGCCCGGCGTTGATCGCCCGGCTGCAGCGGGAGCTGATGCAGCGGGTGGCGGTGGCTCGGAAGGGTGCGCCAGCCGACGCCCTGGCTGAGGCGCTGATTATTGAGCGGCTGGTGCAGGCGGGGCTGGTGCCGGCGGGAGCGACGGCCCCGGCCCGGCAGATTCTCGCCGCGTCGAGTGATCCCATCCGCCTTCTGGGGCAACTGAGCGACCACCGGCTGTACGTGCAGGCGGTGGAGTTGCTCCGCGAGGGCCGGCCGGATGACTGGGCCGAGCTCTATGCTCAGCTTCTGCCCGTGGCGCCGCAAGAGGCGTGCGACATGGTCTCGGGGGCTCTCTGTGCCGCCGGGCGCACGGAGGAGGTTCGCCGCATCGTTGCCGAGGTGCTCGCTGATTTCAACGGTCGGCTGGGGGCGATCTGCTGGCTGTGGCGGGGGCCGTCGGTGGAGGCGTTGGAGCCCCTGCCGCGTGCGGAACTGCTGCCGCGGCTCGTCGAGCATTTGGCGAACCTGACCCGGAGCGACAACACGCCGGCCGACCTGCTCCGCGATGCCCGCACGCGGATCCGGGCGGCACTGAGTGCGGAAAACTACCGCCACTATCGGGAGATCATTCAGTCGATGGACGCGGGTATGGCATCGACCATCCATCGCACCGTCGATCGGGCGGAGGGGCTGGGCCAGGTGGTCCATGCGACGCTGTTGAAGATCATCCGGGAGACGCATCCGCAGTTGTTCGCCAAGGCGCGCGTGGACCCCTGGTTCGACGATGGAATCATCTTTGCCACCGCCGAGGGCCGCCAGCGCCGCGAGGCCGAGCTGCACAACCTCACCCATGTGAAGATCCCGGAGAACGCCAAGGCCATCGGCGAGGCGGCCGCCCGCGGCGATTTGAGCGAGAATTCGGAGTACAAGTTCGCCCTGGAAGAGCGCGACCTCCTGCAGGCCCGCGTTCGGAATATCCAGCAGGAGATGGACCTGGCCCGGCTGCTGACCGCCAACGATGTGTCCACCGACAGTGTGAACGTCGGCACGCGGGTGACTCTGGTTGCCCAGGACGGCGGCGGCCGGCAGGAGTTCACCATTCTGGGGCCCTGGGAGGCTGACGGCGAGCGGAGGATCTACAACTATCGAGCGCCGCTGTGCATCAAGCTCAAGGGGTTGTGCGTGGGTGATTCCGTCAACCTCGAGTTGGACGGAATCGAGCGCGCGTATCGCGTCGAGTTGATCGAGAACGCGTTGGACCGCCAGCGGATGCCGGTGTGAGGGCCGGGGGTCCGGGGGTCGGGAATCGGGGGTAAGAAGACGCACGATCGAGCCGGGGACGCAAGTCCCCGGGTGAGAGCGGGGGGAGGAAACGCTGGGCTTGCACGCGGTTCGCACTGCTCACAGAGCAGTGGCACAAGGGCCGCTTGCGGCTTCGCACGGGGGCGTGCAGGGCTTACGAAAGCACCACCATCACGAACGGCCCAGGGCGCGGGCGGAGAGCAGCGAGCATGATCCCAGGGCATGATCGTACGCCGGCGATACTCACGGCGGAACGTCTGCGGGCGGGGTGGACGCCACGGCGGGTGGGCCGACGCATCCTGGTGCTGGACGAAGCGGACAGCACGAACACGGTTGCTCTGGACGCGGCTGCCGAGCCGGATGCCGACGGCCTGGTGATCTTCGCAGAGGCTCAGATGGCGGGTCGGGGCCGGCTCGGGCGGTCCTGGATTTCGCCGCGCGGGGCCAGCATTCTCGCCAGCGTTGTGCTGATCGAGCCTTGGGCGGAGGCCGCCGCCGCGGGCTCGGTGGGGTCCGCCAGCAAGGTTGGGGCGTGGCTGACGCAGGTCACAGCGGTGGCCGTCTGCGAGGCTGTTCGCCGGCTCACGGACGTGGCACCGGCCATCAAGTGGCCGAACGACGTCCGCGTGGACGGCCGCAAGCTGGGGGGCATCCTGATCGAATCCCGCCGCGTGGGTACGGACGCCACGGCGTGGGTGATTGGCATTGGGCTCAACTGCCTCCAGCATGAAGGGCATTTTCCCCTGGAACTCCGCGAGCAGGCGACTTCGTTGGAGCTGGTCGCGTCGCACGGTGTCGATCGGGCGGCGGTGGGGCGGGAGCTGTTGCGTGCGATGGATGACTGGCTTGCGCCGCGACCCTGGGGCGACACGGAAGAGGTACATACCGCCTGGCTGAGCTTGGCCGAGCCGTTGGGCCAGAAGGTGCGCCTGCGCTGCCAGGGCCGCGAGGTCACCGGCTGGACGGTCGAGGTGGACCCGGTCGGCGGGCTGATCGTCCGGCTCGAGAGCGGCCAGCTTGAGTGGTTCGATCCCATGCTCACCATGTTGCTGTGAGGGGCGGGGCGCATTGACGAACCCCGAACGCAAGCGATCCCTCAGTCCGATGCCCCAGTCTCAAGCCCAGGGATAACAGGCCCGCCAAGGTTTGTGCCCTGACGCGTGGTTCTATCGCGGGCCTGTTATCCCTGGGCTTGGTGACGCGCATCCAGGTTTGACCCCCGATCCCCGATCCCCGACCCCGATCCCCGATCTCCGATCCCCGATCCCCGACCCCCGTTCCTATTCGCTGTCGTGCGAAGGCGCGGGCGGCCCGTTGAGGCGGGCGGCGATTTGCAGGTGGGCGCAGCGGGCGAGGTTGTCGGCGTCGCGGGCCAGCCTTCGCTCGATCTGAGCCCAGTGTCGCCGGTCGGCGGGCTCGGCCAACTGCTCGCGATACCGCCGCATCGGCAGGACCGTCTTGCCCAGCATCTCCATCAGCTCGAAGCCGGCCGACTCGATCAGGCGGCGAAGCTGCCGAGGCTCGAAGGTGTGAATCTCAAATTGCTCGGTCCTGTCCCTGGTGAGCCAGCGGGTCTTGCCGGTTCGCAGGAAACGTTCCAGCTCGCGCAGTTCGCCTCGCTCAGCGTAATGGTTCACGCAGGCGATTCGATTGTCGAAGGTGGCGACCAGCTTTCCACCGGGGACGAGGCAGCGGGCGATTTCGCGCAGGGCTCGCGGCGGGTCGGACGCCAGGCCGATCGGTTCGCCCATGGCCACCGCCAGGCCGAAGTGGGCCTCCGGCAGGGCGGACAGGTCCGTGAGATCCGCCTGCACAAACACCGCCTTGTCCTCGCCGCCCGTCTCGGCAACCTGGAGCCTGGCCGCGTCAAGCATCTTGGGTGAGAGGTCCACGAAGGTGATGTGGTAGCCGCTCTTGAGCAGTTTGCGCCCCCACTTGCCCGAGCCGCAGCCGAGATCCAGTACCGGCAGACTCAGGTCCGCCGGCAGGTGCGGCTTGAGGTAGTCCCAGGTCAGGGCGTCGTGCCACTGCCAGTAGGCGTCGTCGTAGATCGACTCGTACTTGGGAGCGATCCGGTCGTGGTAACGCCGGTTGGCGTCGCGTTTACGGGGCATGTCGGTCGTTACTCAGCATCCACGCGCGGTTGAAACGGGCCAGTGCGATCTTCTGGTTGTAGGTCCGCTCGCCGCACTCATACAGACACAGGATATGGCCTTCCCGGGTTACGGCAAGGTCGGAATAACCGGAAGGCCCCGCGTCGACGACGCGGGCGTGGGCCCAGGCCTTCGCGTCGTCGGTGCTCAACCGGACGGTCATGTTGGTCCGGCTCGTCGCTGCGGGGTTGGAAAAGATAACCTCCCGTGGCGACAGACGCAGGATGCTGGCCTGGCAGGTGGGGCAGGGGAGATTCCTGTCCGGGACGGGTTCGGACCAGGTGAGGCCGCCGTCCGTACTCTCGCAGACGGCCCGGAAGCCGAGCTGGTACGCGCGCATGTTCAGGCCGAGCGTTCCGTCGGCGCGTTCGAAGATGGTGCACTCGTTCAGGCGATCGACTGTGGGCTGCACCAGTTGTCCCGTTTTCCACGTTCGGCCCGCGTCGTCGGAGTAGATGACTCCCGATTGATAGCGGCTGTTGGTCACCTCCTTGTTTCTGTCCGGCAGTTGGCGGTCGCAGACCCACACGGGCACGATCAGCCGGCCCGACTTCATCTGGAGTCCGTGGCCCGGCCCGGTGGCGACGCGGACCAGGGGATACGAGAAGCCCTTGAGGATCTCGGTATGCTCTTTGGGCGTGGCCCAGGTCCGGCCGTCGTCGGTGCTCCGCGTATAGAAAAGCCGCTGGTTGTTCCGCGTGAAGAGCAGGTGGATGACGCCTTGTCGGTCCACGATCGGGCATGGGTTACCGATGGTGATTTCCGCGTCGCTGCCTTCTTCGTGGACGACGATCTGCTCAGACCACGTTTTGCCGCCGTCGCTGCTCCGCTTCAGCAGCAGGTCGATATCACCGTAGTCGCGCGGGCTGCTCTTCCGCCCTTCGCAGAAGGCGAGCAGCGTGCCCTCGGCCGTCACCACCAAGGCGGGGATGCGGTAGGTGTGATACCCGTCCTGCCCGCCGACGTACACGTCCACGCGCGAGAAAGCGGGCTCCTCACCCGAGACGCCAACCGTAGAGAGGACCAGGCCGGCAGTTGTCATCGCGAGCAGTAACGAACGCTTGGGTAACATCGCGTCCTCCGTACAGAATTTGCCCAGCGGGGGCAATCGCTCCTCCTGGTCCGGAGGACCTGGGCCACCCGGGCATCGTCATGCACCGGCGGGACGCGGCTCGACCGAGCTCGCCGAGGTCCGGTGCCACACCTTCCTACCTTCTGCTCCCGCGTGGGTCTTCGGCGGCCGGCCTGGTTTGCGGAGCGGGTTCGACCATGAGCATCATACCCTGGCCGGGGGCCAGCCACGCCTGCTCGCCCGCCAGCGGCACGGGCTGGCCCGTGTACGCGCTCACCTGCCACACCGTGCCCGGCGACTGGAAGCGGATGGTGAACGGCGTGGAGCGATGCAGGTCCTTGTTGACCAGGATGACGAACGGCCGGCCGAGCGGGTCGTCGAACTCGCCGGCCACCAGGCTGCCGCCGGTCAGTTCGCTGACGTGGCGGCTGATGCTGATTCCCTGGCAGCCCTCGGGCACGTTGGGATGGTGAAACACGCCCGTGCTGCGCAGGGTCAGGTAGGTCGGCCCGAGGCGGTGGATTTGCAGGTTCACCCGCCGCAGCATCTCCCAGGTGGGCGTCTCGTGCCCGAACGGGTCGATCGGCCCGAGGCGGAAGTTGCCGACCGTCGGCGTGAAGTAGGTGAACCAGCTCAGCCCCCGGCCGCCGTAGGCCAGCGTGGTATAGGCCTGGAAGCGCAGCCCGGCCTCGGTGGGCTCGGCATACGGCAGGCAGGCGGTGGACATCACCACGTTCCAGAAGCTGAGGTTGTGCCGCAGAGCCGCTTTGCGGACGATCTCCAGATTCGCGAAGTAGCCGCCCCGCGTGGTGCCGTCCTCGCGCAAAGCGTAGTGGTCGTAGCTGATGTACGGCAGCTCGGTCAGGCGGATGAACGACTCGATGTACCGGGCGTAGTTGTCGGTGCCGAGTTGTTCCGGCGAGGCGTAGTTGGGCAGCAGGTTGATGTAGGGGAGCTGGTTCGGCGCGACGGCCCGGAAGGCCTTGGCCCACCGACCCAGGGTAGGGAACGCCTGGGTTCCGGGTTCGTCCGCCAGAAAGTAGCCGAAGACCGCCGGGTGGCTTCCCGCCCGCCCGGTGTACGCCGCCACGTGCTCGTTGATGTGGCTGTCCGGCAGGGCGGCGTCGTAACGCACCGGAATGCTCGGCTCATGCACGAAGCACTTGAGCCCCGCCGCGGCCACGGCGTCCAGATCCTGGAGGGGCACGAACCCGGCGAGGTTGAAGCCGCATTCCCACATCCGGGCGAAGGTCGCCGTATCGCCCCGGGCGACGTTCCAGGCCAGCAGCGGGAACTGTTCCGGCGTCAGGCGGGGCACCTCGGCCTGTGCCCGGAGGTCGCCCCCGGCGAGGCCCGTCCAGATCAGCAGCCCCAGGAGCCCGACACGGACCCGGCAGGCAGTGCGATCCGGATGGAGTCTGTGCCCGGTGCGGTCAATCAGGGTGTGGCTCATGCCTGAGGTTTACCAGAGCGGCCGCGGATTGCAAGTCCGGCGGGGCTCGCGGTGTTGAACGGGCTGCGTGACAGAATCGGCGAGCCGCCGGCGCGTTTCAGCGAGCCGCCGGGTTTATCCCGGCACTTTGCGGGAGAAGGGTGGGTACGCAGCCCGGCGTTCCTGGCGAGAAGGGCGGCCGGGTGGCCCATCCTTGCGCAGCAAGGGTGGGCTCGCGATGATCGCAGGCGAGTAGACCCCCCGGTTGCAGAATGCAACCGGGGGGTCACCCACGCGGTCGGCGAGCCCGGGGCAACGTGGACGGGGAGTGCAATGGGGTGAATGTGAGTTGGATGCCGTCTCTCGGTTAGCCGAAGTAGACATCGCGAGGTTCGGAGGATGGGACGCCGAACCGCGCTTATCGGACGGGAGCGACCAAGGTGAACCCCAGGATGCTGCGGGAGTCAGAATCTGCGCGTGGGTAGGCCAGCCGGGCTTGCACTGATGGTGCTCGCCGTACATCCCCGTTGATCCGTTGGGTGGGCCTGATAGGGCTGATAGGCGGGCTATGACGGTCCCGTCATCGCCCTGACCGCCCACGCCATGACCGGGGATCGCGACCGATGCCTTGCGGCCGGCTGCGATGACTATGCCAGTAAACCGATCGATCGCGAAGCGCTGTTCGCGACCATTCAACGTCACATCAAGTGCGCTGTGCGATCATGAATGCGGGTCGTCCGGCAGCCGTACATACATGTTCAGCAATGACCGTACGTACAGACCAGGGCGCCGCGGGTACAAGTATTCAGAGGTGAGGCCAGGAAGACCATGGTGGCGGCGACGTCCTCGACGGTGATCCAGCGGGCGTAGTCGACGGCCGGCATGGCCTGGCGGTTGGCGGGGGTGTCCATGATCGAGGGCACCACCGCGTTGACCAGGATGCCTTGCCCGACGACCTCCTCGGCCAGGGCCACGGTCAGGGCGGCCACCGCGGACTTGCTGACCGTGTAGGCGGTCATGCCCGCGCCTGTCCGGGGCTCCAGTGCCGGTCGGGCGGCCACGTTGACGATTCGCCCGCTGCCGTCGCCCATCGCTTTGACGGCCTCGCGACAGCAGAGGAAGCAGGTCAGCGCATTCATCTCGAATTGGTGCATGAAGTCGGCCCGGGACGTGGACCGTGCGGGTTCCATGGCGAACCCGCCCGCGGCGTGTAGCGAAGCCCACAATGGGCCGTACTCGCCGACAACGCCCGCGTAGAACTCCTCCACGTCGGATTCGCGGGTCAGGTCCACACCGGTGGTCAGGTGGACGCCTGCTTCGGCGGCCAATGGCCAGTCGGGGAGCTCCTGGCCCGGGCGCACGGGCACATGACACCGTGCCCCGGCCGCGAGAATCAGCCGCACCACGGCGGTACCCAGCGCTCCCGTGCCGCCGGTCACGACCACGTCCATATTGTTCAGGTCGATGTTCATGGTTCACCTCACGTATCGGGCAGAAGTTGCCAGACTACTTTCCGGAACTGATCGAGCAGATCGTACCGGGTGAGGTCAAACTGCAGGGGAGTGATCGCGATGAAGCCCTCATCCACGGCGTCGAGATCGCTGCTGATGGGGTCGTCCGCGTGCTTAAAGTCGAAGTCGCTGGCGGTCAGCCAATAGTAATCGCGGCCGTCCGGGCCGGGGTGTCGCAGGAACTTGTCTTTGATCATGCGGGTGGCCTGTGGCACGACGCGGATGCCGCGCGGCTGGCCGGGCGTCATGTCGGGCAGGTTGAGGTTGATCAATTGCCCCGGGGCCAGGCCGGCGTCGAGCAACTGGCGGATGATGGGCACGGCGATGCGGGCGGCCCGGTTGAAGTCGCGTTCTTCCCCCTGCCGCATGGAGACGGCGACGGCGGGAAAACCGAGCAGGGCACCCTCCGCCGCGGCCGCGACGGTGCCGGAGTACAGGACGTTGATGCTGACGTTGGCCCCGTCGTTGATGCCGCTGACCACCAGCTCGGGCGGCTGGTCGAGGAGCTCGGTGATGGCGAGCTTGACGCAGTCGGCGGGTCGCCCGTTGACGCTGTAGCCGAAGAAGGCGTCCTGGACGTGCAGTCGCCGGACCGTGACCGGCCCGCCGACGGTAATGGCGTGGGCGGCCGCGGATTGGGGCGATTCCGGGGCCACGACCGTGACCGAGCCGAAGGCTGTCAACTCCTGGCGGATGGCTGCCAGGCCGGGTGCCATGATACCGTCGTCATTGGTGAGCAGGATTCGCATGCGCTGGATTGTAGAGCGGTATCCGTAGTCGGTCTACACATGTGGTACCGCAGACCCAGCAGAGCCGCGACCCAGCAGAGCCGCGACCGTAAGGGAGCGGTTCCTGCGCGAGTGTGCCAACTGAAGGGACAAAGGCAGCAGGGACAAAGAGCGGCTCGCATCTCCGTACCGCGACCGCCAGGGAGCGGACCTTGCGCGGGAAAGCCACGCACATGAAGTCCGCTATCTGACGGTCGCGGTACGGAGCCATCCTGGCCCGTCGAATCCAACAGGCCGCCCAAGCGGTCACGTACCAAGCCACCCCAACGGACGACTTTTTACTTGGCGATGAGGGGGGCTTGCTTTACAATAGCGCTATCGGCAGGAGGAGGTTACCGGCGTTGCGGGTCATCGTCGGCGAGTCGCTTCGTCATTTCGCTCCTGCGGTGTTGGATGAGTCGAGAAGAGCCCTGGGGGTTGCTGCTCATCGCAGTCGTGAAGGGAATGGATCCATGCGACGATACCATGTGCTGACTTGTGCGGCGGCGGTTCTCATCTCCGCAAGCGGTGTTTCGCTTCGAGCGGGCACGGTGGAGGTCCAGTTTCCCGGTCCGGACCGCGTGATGGTCGTGGAGCGTGAGGTACCGGCCGGCGTCTTGCCCCTGGAAGCCGCCATCCAGGCGGTTGTGGCCGGCCCCACCGCCGAGGAGCGCGCCGCCGGCCTGACCACGGAGATCCCCGAGGGGGTGATCCTGGTCGAGCTGGGCATCGCAGGTGATACCGTGTCGATCGACCTGTCGGACGAGATACTGGTCGGCCTCGATGAGCACCACCTGGAGGATCTCTTCTACCAGTTCAACGCCACGATCGGCGGCTTCCCGGAGATCCGGGGCATCCGGCTCACCTGTCGGGGGCAATTGCTCTCGGATTACCTGACCCCCGCCAAGGTGGACCTTGACATCGCGCCCGCCCCGCTCGATCCCAGGGCGATCCCGGGGGGGATCGGCCCGGAGGCCACGCAGGGCCTCGAAGGTCTGAACATCACCATCGGCCCGTCGCACGGCCGGTACTGGAACGGCTCCGGCTGGTACTGGCAACGCAGCGACCCTTGCGGCCTGGGCGAGGCGGTCCTCGAGGACACCAACAGCATTCGGCTGATGCAGTTTCTCTACCAGTACCTGGCCCAGGACGGCGCGGCCGTACACGTGCCCCGGGAGCTGAACGAGTCCAACTGTTGCCACTCAGGCACCGGGCTGGCCTGGTGGAAGATGGCCGCCCGATACTGGCTCCAGGCCAACGGCCTGCCTTCCTCAGTTTGGGACAGTTCTACCACGGATCTCAACGACGACATTCGCGCCCGGCCGCTGTTTGCCGACTACCGAGGCTCGCATATTTACATTGCCCACCACACCAACGGGGCCGCAGGCACGGGGACCGAGACCTTCCGGGACACGGCCATGCAGTACCCGGCCCATGAGGCCAACAGCCTCAACTTGGCCAACAACGTGCACAACAACATCATCAACGCCATCCGCGACATGTACGACGGCGGCTGGGCAAACCGCGGGGTCAAAGACGCGAACGGCGGGTTCGGCGAGATTCGCATCCCCAACCGGCCGGCCATCCTCATCGAGCTCGCTTTCCACGACCGCTGTGACAAAGACGCTCAGTACCTGGTCGACAACTTCTTCCGCTCGGTCTCCCAATGGGGCATCTACAAGGGCGTTTGTGACTACTTCGGGCGATCCGCTACGTGGGACAAGTACTCCTGCGAGCTGGTCAGCAACACCATCCCCAGCACCATGGTGGCCGGCCAGAGCACCAGCGTGAACGTCGTCTATCGCAACCGCGGCGTGCTCTGGACCAACGCCCGGAACTTCAGACTGGGGGCGGTGGGGGACAGCGACCCCTTCGCCGCCGGCCGACACAATATCTCCGGCGAGGTCCGCCCCGGCAGCACGTACACCTTCACCTTCACCATGACCGCGCCGACAACGCCCGGCACCTACACCACCGACTGGCGTATGGTTCGCGATAACGTCGCCTGGTTCGGCCCGACGTTGACCAAGCAGGTGACGGTCTCCGGTCCGCCGACCGTGACCTCCCACCCCGCCAATCGCAACGTCTGTGCCGGCGAGAACACGACCTTCAGCGTCACCGCCACCGGTTCCGGTACGCTCTCCTATCGCTGGCAGCGGAACAATGCAGACATCGATAACGGCGGGAAGTTCTCCGGGGTTACCACCGCCACGCTCACCGTATCGAGCGTCGACGCCACGGTCACCGGCAACTATCGCTGCCGGGTGACCAACTCTGCCGGCTCGGTCAACTCGAACAACGCCTCGCTGTCGCTCAAGGCGGCGACGGCCATCGGCACGCACCCGGCCAACCAGTCCAAGTGTGCCGGCGAGTCGGCGACTTTCACGGTAGCGGCTACCGGGGACGGCACCGTCTCCTACCAGTGGCAGAAGAACGGCGGCAATCTCAGTAACGGCGGGCATTACGCCGGCGCCACCACCGCCACCTTGACCGTCTCGGACATCGACGCGAATGACGCCGCCACCTACCGTTGCGTGGCGACGGCGGGTTGCGGCAGCGCGACCTCCAACGAGGCCACGCTCTCGCTCAAGGCCGCTACCAGCATCACCGGCCATCCCGAAGCCGTAGCCCGCTGCCCGGGTGAATCGGCCGTCTTCTCCGTGGCCGCGACCGGGGACGGCACCGTGTCTTACCAATGGCAGAAGGATGGCGGTGATCTGAGCAACGGCGGACACTACTCCGGCGTGACCACGGCGACGCTCACCGTCTCGGATATTGACCCTGCCGACGTGGGTGATTACCGCTGTGTGGTGACGGCCGGCTGCGGGAGCGTCACCTCCAATCCGGCGGCCTTGTCGTTCAAGCCGGCTACCGTCGTGACGCAGCAGCCCGCGCCCCAAGAAGTTTGCGAGGGAGGCGGCGCGGTTTTCGCCGTGGAAGCTGCGGGTGAGGGGGCGGTCAGCTACCAGTGGCAGAAGGATGGGGAGGATCTGGAGGATGGCGGTTTCATTTCCGGTGCCCAGACCGCGATGCTGATGATCGACCCGGTCCAGTCGGCTGACGCCGGCGCGTACCGCTGCGTGGTGACTGCCGGTTGTGGCCCGGTGACCTCCGAGGAGGCGACGCTGACCTTCCAGGAAGAGGCCGGCCTGACCAGCGAGCCGACGGATTTGGAGCGTTGCCCCGGTGCGGAGGCGGTCTTCAGCGTGACGCCTTCGGGCAGCGGGCCGTTCAGCTTCCTGTGGATTAAAGATGGCGAGCCCATCGACGGGGCTCCGGACGACGCGAGTTACGTGATCGCCGCGGTGACCCCGGCCGACGAGGGCCAGTATCGCGTCGAGGTGACGGGGGCTTGCGGGCCGTCGGTGCTGTCCGCCGCGGCGTCGTTGGTGGTTCTTGAGGATACGGCAGTGGTGGTGGACCCGGTGCCGCTGGCCCTGTGTCCCGGTGAGCTGGCCCTGTTCACGGCTGAGGCGGCGGGTACGGGGCCCTTCCACTACGCATGGCTCAAGAACGGCGTGCCGATCCCCGGTTCGCCGGACGAGCCCGCGTTGACCATTCCCGCCGTCGCGCCGACGGATAACGGGGACTACAGCGTTCGGGTGACGGGAGCCTGTGGAGCGCCCGCCACATCGGCCATCGCCGCGCTGGCGGTCAACCAGGCGCCGGCGATCGTTCAGGGGCAGACAGCTTCGCTGGTTGTCGATACCGGCAGCACGTGTCCCCGCGAGGCGAATGAGGTTCAACTGGCGGCGACGGACCACGAGGGCGATCCGCTGACCTGGCGGATCAAGGCGGGCAACGCGCCGAGCAAAGGCATCGCTTCGTTCGTCGGCGGCGCGGCCGGTGGCAGCGTTCGACTTTGCTATGAACCGACGGTTGCCATGGGCTGGGAGACGTTCAAAGTCGAAGTGGTGGATGCCTGCGGTTCGGTGGCCGTGTCCACGATCGACGTCGCCATCCTGGACTTGAGCACGGTGCTCTCGTGGCGATCGGTGCAGCAGCGCGGCGGTACGGGGGAGTGGGCGATCGAGCTGGATCCGGCGAAAACCAACGCGGACACGGGCTCGTCCGGTCCGACGGTTGAGCCGGCTGCGTACGGTCTGCGCCTGCTCCGCATCGAGTTCGAGGAGCCGGTGGCGGCGGACGACGGGCAGTTGGGGGTCAACGACGTCGTGGTCACCGGATGGGACGGCGTGCAGCCGGCGGAGAGCTACCCGCCGACTTCCGTCGCCCTGGTTAGCGGCAACCGCGTGCTCGAGGTCCGGTTTGATCCCACACCGGCCGAGTGGTTCTCGCCGCTGCCCGACGGCCGGCGGTACACGATCGACGTGACGGGCAAGTTTGTGGGGCTGTGGACCGGGTTGCTGGTCGGTGGCGACACCACCTGCCAGGTGCGGACGCTGGCGGGGGACGTGAACGGCAGTGGTCGGGTCAACACCACCGACTTGGGGCTGCTTGCGGCCCATCTGCGCGAGCCCCTGACCGCGGCAACGGCGGTGTATGACCTCAACCTGGACGGCGTTATCAACCTGATCGACCTGGCCATCGCCAAGAGTCGGCTGGCCCGCGAGGCGCCGTGACCTGCGTTCGGCGGTCATGTGGTGGCCGCCCCCCCCGTGGCGACCGGCCCCCCGTAGCGGTCGTCCCCCGTAGCGGTCGCCCCCCGTGGCGACCGTCCCCCGTAGCGGTCGCCCCCCGTGGCGACCGGCGTGCCGTGTGCTACTGCTCTTTGAGGAGTGCGGTCGGGTGCATGGTCTGGACCACGAGCAAGTTCGCTCGGTCCTGATTACGGGGCGACGTGATTCAGTGCCCCACTCTCCATTCTCCATACCCGATTCCCCGTTCTCGATTCTCCATTCCCAATTCCCGATGTTGCCTCCAGCGGCGTTGGGCCCTAGACTTACCCCAACCAAGGGAGTGATCCATTTTGCGTATTTCCGAGATCCACAAGACGGGCCGTCTGGCGGTGTCGTTTGAGTTTTTCCCGCCGCGTGACGCCGAGGCGGAAGCCCACCTGTTTGATGAGACCCTGCCGGAGTTATTGGAACTCAGGCCGGACTTCGTCACCTGCACCTACGGGGCCGGCGGCACCACCCACGAGAAAACGCTCGAGATCGTCAGCCGTATCCGGCAGGACACGGGTATGGAGGTCGCCAGCCACCTGACCTGCGTGGGCGCTTCGCGGGCCGAGATTCAGGGCTACCTCGGGCGGGCCCGGGCGGCGGGTATCAACAACATCGTCGCCCTGCGCGGCGATGCCCCGCGTGGCGACGAGGGCTTTCGCCCGCACCCCGACGGGTTCCAGTATGCCGCTGAGCTGGTCGCGTTCGTCAAAGAGCTGGGTGGGTTCGACATTGCCGTGGCCGGCTACCCGGAGGGACATCCCGAGTGCCCGGACAAGTACCTTGACTGGGAACGCCACCGTGCGAAGGTGGAGGCCGGCGCCGATCTGGTCATCACCCAGTTGTTCTACGACACCCGCGACTTCTTCGAGTTTGAGGATCACCTCCGCAATCGGCTCGGGGTCACCGTCCCGATCGTGCCCGGCATCTTGCCCATTCTCAGCGGGGCGCAGATCAAGCGGTTCTGCGGGATGTGCGGAGCCAAATTGCCGCCGGATCTGGTGCGTCGCCTCGATGAGCTCGGCGAGGACAAGACCGCCTCCCGCGAGTTCGGCATCGAGTTGGCCACGCGAATGTGCGAAGAGCTCATCGCCCACGGTGTGCCGGGCTTCCACTTCTACACCTTGAACCGCGTCCACTCGACCCGCGCGGTTCTGCGGAACCTTGGGCTGGCCGGTAGCTGACGATGCCGCAGCGAGGCAGCGAGGCAGTAAGCAGCACCGGGGCGTGGGCTTGCCGCTTCGCGGGGAGACCATCACCGTGTGCCCCACGGCTCTTTGAGCAGTGCTCAGAGAGCAGTGGCACACGGAAGCTTGCACGCGGTCGTGCGAAGCCGCAAGCGGCGGACGACGCCCGACCCCCGCACTCACCCGGGGACTTGCGTCCCCGGCTCGCTCGTTTCTTCCCCGATTGCCGACCCCCGATCCCCGACCCCCGATGCGCGCTCCCTTGCGTCTGCGGGGGGGCAGACCTATACTCGCCGCGAAGGTCGGCTGCCGCAAAGGTCGGCTGCTCGCTGCGGACGTTCGGCCGGCACGGGTTCGGCCTGGAGGACGCGATGCCCATTTACGAGTACCGGTGCGCGGCGTGCGAGCACGCGTTCGAGCATCTGGCCCGTTCCATGACCGCGGGCGAGAAGGTGGTCTGCCCGGAGTGCGGCAGTCCCCGGGCGCAACGGCAGCTCAGCGTGTTTGCGGCCCGGCAGGGCAGCGGCAGTGCGGCGGGCTGTGACCTCATGCCCGGTGCGCCCCGATGCCCCCAATGCCCCGGCATGGAGAGTTGTGCTTTGTGACCCGCGACCAGCGGCCGCTGCAAGAGTTCCGGCAACGATGAAACAGACGCCCATGAAGATCCCACCGGCCGTCCGCATGACCGTCGCCGGCCTGCTGGCCTGGATCATACCCGGGGCGGGACACCTCTATATCGGCGAGCGCGTTCGGGGGTTCATCCTGCTTGCGGTCATCGCCCTGACCTTCTGGGCCGGCGTCGCCGTCGGCGGTGTCAAGAACACCGTCAACCCGCAGGATCGGTCGCTCTGGTTCCTCGGGCAGATCTGCGCCGGCATCCACCCGCTGGCCGCCGTGGTCTGGAGCCGGCAGGTCACCATTCCCGCGGGGGCCGACCCCGCCGGGTGGATCTCCTACGGCCAGACGGAGGAGGTCGGCGTCGTCTACACGGCCATCGCCGGCATGTTGAACATTCTGATCATCTTCGACGTGCTGGGCCGGGTGGACCGCGCCGCGGTGCTGGAGGCTCGCGCCGGGCTCGGGCGAGGGCCGCGGAGGGCCTCGACGTGACCCTGCTGCTGGCCACCCTGTTCATTAACCCCCTGCCCATCGAACGGCACTACCTGTGGCTGCTGCCGCTGTGCCTGGCGGTGGCCCTGGTCTACAAGACGACCAAGTGTGCCGAGGTGCGCGAGATCCCGGTTGCCGCGATCATCAGTTGGCTGACCATCGTGGTCGGCATGTACGCCGTCGGCGCCGCCCTCTGGCTCCTCTACCACTTCGCGGCGTGACCGGTAGTCCATGATGGACCACGGACCCGACCAGCCCGATCGCTTGCCCGCCGCCGCGGCAGCCTTACCCGTCGATGGCGTCCGACTGCTGCTGGGCCTGCGGTTGCGCCTGCTGCACAACGTGCTGCGCCAGGCGCTGCGCGAGCGGCCGATCAAGATCGCCAGCACCGCGCTGTCCATCGTGCTGATCTGGGCGGGGCTTTACATCCTGCTGGTCCAGACGTTTCGCATCGTTCGCCAGCCGGTGCTCGAAGGCATCGTGGCCACGCCGCTCATCTTCACCTTCTTCTTTCTGGCCCTGACCGCCATGCTGGCGTTCTCGAACGCCATCCTGGCGTATGGCGGCCTGTTCCGGCGGCAGGAGAGCGCTTTTCTCATGGTCACGCCCGTCGCGGTCCGCGACGTGGTCATCGTTCGTTACCTGGAGAGCCTCGTGCTGTCGAGCTGGTCGCTGGTCCTGCTGGGGCTGCCGCTGATGATGGCCCTCGCCAGGCACGGCAGCGAGCCCTGGTCGTTCTATCCGCTCTTCCTGGGACTCTTCCTGCTGTTCATCCCGGTGCCGGGGGCGCTGGGCCTGGTCCTGGCCTGGGCCGTCGCCCTCGCCTCCCCGAAGACGCCCCGACGGATGATCATCCTGATGGCGGCGCTCCTGGCGACCGTGGGAGGCACCTGGCTCTACCGCATCGTCTACGCCCCGGTCTCATCGAGCGACTGGCTGCAGCACTTCTACGACCGCGTGGCCCTCGTCCAGAACGCCATGCTGCCGCACACCTGGGTCTCCAAGGGCATCAACTGTGCGCTCCAGGGGCAGACCGCGCTCGCGAGCTTCTATCTGTTCGTCACCGCGGCCAACGCCCTGTTCGCCAGCTTCGTGGCCGTCGGGCTGGTCTCCGGCGGCTTCACGCGGGCCTTCGCCCGGGCCCAGGTCTCCGCGCGCGGGTTGCGGCGGTCCGGCAAAGTCCTCGGCTGGTGCAGCGAGGTGATCTTCGCTTATCTGCCCTGGCGGCAACGCCTGCTCGCGGCCAAGGACCTCCGCTGCTTCCTCCGCGACCCGCTGCAATGGTCGCAGATGGCCATCCTGATCGGACTGCTGGCCCTGTACGTCAGCAACGTGCAGCGCTGGTGGGTCGACCTGGCCCAGCCGGGGCTCCACGTGCTGATCGGCTTCCTGAACCAGACGGCGGTCTGCCTGATCCTGGCTACGTTCACCAGCCGCTTCGTCTTCCCCATCGTGTCGCTTGAGGGGCAGCAGTTGTGGCTGCTGGGCCTGCTGCCGCTGCCACGCAGCCAGATCGTCCTGGCCAAGTTCCTTTTCGCCCTGACGATCACGCTCCTGGCCGCCCTGGCGGTCATGGGGATCTCGGTCTACCGTCTGGAGCTGCCGCCCACCCTGGCCATCGCCCATCTGGGGGCCAGTGGGGCCGTGTGCGTTGGGCTCTGCGGCGTGAGTATTGGGTTGGGCGCCCGCATGCCGGTGTTCACCGAACGCAACCCCGCCCGCATCGCCGGCGGTTTCGGCGGCACGATCAACCTGCTGTTCTCCGTGGCCCTGGTGGTGGCCTCGCTGGCCGGCCTGGGCATCATGAGCCTCGAAGTCGCCCGCACCGGTACCGACGACGTGCTCAGCACCCTGATGGTCGGCTGGCTCATCGGCGTCGCCGCCCTCAACATCATCGCCGCCGCCATCGCCCTGGCCGTCGGCATCCGACACCTCAACCGGCTGGAATGCTGAAATAACCTCGCCGCTCCCCCGACTACCCCCCTGAGGACGGCGGTGGGTACGCGGGCTGTCGGCGGACCTTCACCGCCTGTTGACGAACTGTAACTGCCTATCGAAAGGAGGCTTACGATGTGTTGGGGACTCATGAAGTGGAGCGTCACGGGGGTGGTCGGGCTGGCCCTGGTGGGCGGATTGCTGCTGGGGACCGATCTGGGGAGCTACGTGACCAGCTCGGCCAAGTCGATGCGGACGGCGGTCAAGGGGGCGGTGCCGGTCGAGTTCGAGCTGCAGCGGGCCCGGGACCTGCTGGACGACATCATCCCGGAGATGCACGCCAACGTGCGGCTCATCGCCCAGGAAGAGGTTCAGATCGCCAACCTGCGGGCGGAGATCGAGCAGGGGCAGCGGGCGCTCACTGAAGAGACGACCCGCGTGGCCCGGCTGCGGGATACGTTGACCACGCAAAAGGTCAGCTACACGCTGGGCGGCATGAACTACAGCCACGTGCAGGTCAAGGAGGAGCTGGCCCGCAGCTTCGACCGGGTCAAGGAAGCCCAAGTCCACCTGGCCAGCAAGGAACGGCTGCTGACCACCCGGGAACAGGCCCTGCAGGCGGCGATGGCCATGCTCGACCGCACGCGCAGTCAGAAGGTGCGGCTGGAGGACCAGATCCAGGGGCTCGAGAGCCAGTATCGGCTCGTGCAGGCCGCCTCCGTGGGCTCCAGCGTGCAGATCGACAACAGCAAGCTGGCCCAGACGGAGAACCTGATCCGGCAGATCAAGCAGCGGCTGGACGTGGCCGAGCGCGTGCTGGCCCACGAGACCCGATTCGTACAACCGATCTCCGTGGACGTGATCGACGAGCAGGACCTGCTGACCCAGGTGGACGATTTCCTGTCGCCGGGGCAGAGGCAGCCTTCGCAGACCATGGCCATGAACCCGGGTTACAGCGGCGCGGCCGAGCAGGGTGACTGACTCGCGGCGCGGTTGGGGCTTCCTGGGCGGTGCAGGGGGTCGTGCGAAGCCGCAAGCGGCGGCACCGGTGGAGTCGGAATTGTGGTAGCATGGAAGAGGCGGCGGTCAGGGAGATGGTCCCGTGCTGATCTTGCGAATCCGACAGGCGGAGACGGCTCTGAAGGACGGTCGGCTGGACGCGGCCTACGAGTTGGCCCGGGCCGACGACCTGCAGAGCCACCGCCGTGGGCAAGACCTGATCGGACGGCTGGCCCGAGCCCTGGTGGAGCGGGGACGGGGGCACCTGACGGCCGAGCGGTGGTCGGAGGCACTGGCCGACTGCCAAAAGGCCGGCCAGCTCGCGGGCAACCTGGACGCGGTGGCGGACCTCAAGGCGGCGATTACCACGGCCCTGGACCGGCATCAGCGAGAGGACCGCTGCCGGGCGAACGCCCTGGCGGAGGTCCGGCAATGTCTGGACGCCGGGCATCTGTCGCTGGGCGAGGGGCTGCTGCAAGAGGTTGATGGCGACGCTACACGGGCCGGTACGCTTCAGAAGCAGGTGGCGGCTCGGCGGGCCTCGGCGGATGCAGCGTTGGCCCGGGTGCGGGCGGCGATGGCGGCCGGTGACTGGGACACGGCCATCGATGGACTCAAGGAAGCCCAGCACGCCCATGCCGCGAACCACGAACTGCCCGAGCTTCGGTGCCGGTTGGCGGCGGTGGTTGTGGCCCGGGTGCAGGAGGCGGTGGACCAGGGCCGGCTGGATCTGGCCGGGCCGCTGCTCGACAAGCTGGCGGGCCTGACCGGGCCGACTTCGGAAGTGACCGCCCTGGCCGGCCTGCTCGACCATTGCCGCGAGGCCATGCGGCTCATCGAGCAAGGCTGGCTGCGACAGGCGGACGAGGTTCTGCGGCGGGTGTGCACGCTGGCCCCGGGGGCCCGGTGGGCCCATTCGGCGCAACAGGCGGTGAGCCAGGCGGCAACTGGCGTCGAGCACATCCGCGGCGGACCGCTGGGGCTGGTGGGCGTGCACACACCAGGCGACCGAATGAAAAGGCCGGCGACGGTGGACGCAGTGACGAAGGTCCTGCCGAACGCTGAGCCGGTCAACGGGGGCGGGCGGCTGCCGTCGCGGTTCATGCTGCAGGTGGACGGCGTCGGCAGCTACCTGGTGCTGCGGGACGCGGCGGTGACGGTGGGGCCGGTGAGTTCGTCGGCCCGACCGGACGTGGGGCTGCTGGCGGAGGCCGGCCTGCCGGTCGCCCGGATCGAGCGGCACGATGATGATTACTTCCTGGCGGCTGAGCGGGCGGTGTCGGTCAATGAAACGCCGACGACCCGCCGCCTGCTGGCCAACGGGGACCGGATCGCCCTGTCGCCGCGTTGCCGTCTGCGGTTCGAGGTACCCAGCGCGGCCAGCACGTCGGCGGTACTGAATCTCTCCGGCGCGCGCCTGCCGCAGCGGGACGCCCGGCGAGTCATCCTCATGGATCGCTCGCTGGTGATCGGCCCGGGGCCCGGCAGCCACGTCCGGGCGGACAGTCTGGCCGAGCCGGTCGTCCTGCACGTCCGCGACGGCCGACTGTGCTGCCAGACGAAGGAGCCCGTGCTCGTGGGTGATCGACCGTCCAGCGGCGCCGCGGGGCTTCCGCTGGGCGTCAACGTACGGGTGGGTAGCGTGTCGTTCGTGGTCACGAGGAGTGCGTCCTAGAACCCTGACGTCGCACCGGCGAGACGCCGGTGCCACACCGGCGAGACGCCGGTGCCACACCGGTTTCAGGACGCATAGGAAGAGTCTCAAGCATGCGGGCGTGAGGTGGGCGACCGTGGCGAGTGGATGGGCTAACGGGGTGTCGGCGAAGGCCGTGGAAGCGCAACAATGCAGACGTTCCGGTACAAGCATGGAGACCGCCCGCTGGAGGGCTATACCATCCAGCGGGCCGTCGGCCGAGGCGGGTTCGGCGAGGTCTACTACGCCCTGAGCGACAGCGGTCGCGAGGTGGCCCTCAAGGTCATCCAGGGTTACGAGCAGATCGAGCTGCGCGGCGTCGGGCAGTGCATGAACCTCAAGAGCCCGCACCTGGTCACCATCTTCGACGTGCGGCACAACGAGGAGAGCGTCCCCTTCGTGATCATGGAGTACGTCGCCGGGCCGTCGCTGCGCGAGTTGATCGACGATTCGCCGGCCGGGCTCGGCCCGCAGAAGGCCGCCTTCTTTCTCCGCGAGATCGCCAAGGGGCTCACCTACCTGCACGAGCGCGGCATCGTGCACCGCGATCTCAAGCCGGGCAACATCTTCTACGAGGACGGCTACGTCAAGATCGGCGACTACGGCCTGAGCAAGGCGATGAGCGCCAGCCAGCACAGCGGGCAGACCATCACCGTGGGCACCGTACACTACATGGCCCCGGAGATCGGTCGCGGGCGCTACGACAAGAGCATCGACGTGTATGCCCTGGGCATCCTGCTCTACGAGATGCTCACCGGGCAGACGCCGTTCCTGGGGGCCTCGCCGGGCGAGATCCTGATGAAGCACCTGATGGCCGAGCCCGAGCTCGAGCACGTCGAGGAGCCGTTCCGCACGGTGATCCGCAAGGCGATGAGCAAGGAACCCGCCGAGCGTTACGCGTCGGCCCAGGAGATGGTCGAGGCGATCTTCGGCACGGAGCACATTCGCAACAGCGTCTCGCACTTCCGGGCGGAGGATCTGTCGCTCGCCGCCGCACGGGTCGGCCAACGGGTCGCCGTCGGTGGGCCGGGCTCGTCGGCGGAACACGTCGGCCAACTGGGCGGCCTGCCGGGGTCGGCCGGAACGGGTTCCAGCAACGGTCCGCCCGACCTCGCCCGGCAAATGGGCGAGTTCGGCGAGCGCATGGGCCGCTGGAGCACAGAGTTCGGCGAACGCATGGGGCGCTGGGGCGAAGAGTTCGGCGACCGCGTGGCCCAGGTGGGCGAGCGGATCACCGGGCGACTCGGTAGCCCGTCGCCCGACGACGGCGGATGGCCGGCCGGAGAGCAGGGCCTCCTGCCCACCGCCGACCCGCTGAACTGGAACCAGCGGCGGTTCCTGGCCATCGTGGCGGCGGGTGTTGTCGCCCTGGGCAGCGCCCTGCTGGGCGGCGCCGGACATGCCCCCACGTTGCCGATCGCTCTGACGCTGTTCGTGGTCATCGGGGCGGCGGCGGGCGGCTTGATCTCCGCCCGGCTCAAGTCGCTGCCCAAGCTGCGGCACGAAAGCGGCGGGATGCAGCAACTGGTCTTCGTGCTCTTTGCGGCGGGATTCGCCGCCTGCTTCCTGATGCCTGTCGTCATGGCTTCAGAACTGGGCATGGGTAAATCGCAACGGGGCCCGTTCATCTCCTTCGTGATCCTCGGCGCGTGCGTCGGCCTGCTCGCGCGCTATCGCCAACGGTACAACAAAGGTGGGATGCAGTGGGGGAGGCTCATCTACCTCGGACCGCTGGTCTTGGGCATGGTCGTACTGATGCTCCTGGCTGCCGACCGGACCGTTTGGCTGTCGGGGAATGCCAAGGATTACCTGGCTCGCTCGGTGTTGTGCGTCATCCCCACTCTGCTGATCGTCAAGTGGCGGTCGCACACCTCGCCTCATCGCAAGGAGCGACTCTCGCTCGGAGCCGCTCTGAGTGCGGGGGTGATCGCGTGGCTGGTCGCGCTCATCTTCGACGGATGGGGGATCGCGGCGGCGGGCACCGCGGCGGGCATCGTGCTGGTCACCCAGACCCTCGCCCCCTGGGATCCGCTGGCCGCCAAGAACCGCAAGCGCACCTCGGCCAATGACTGGAAGGACGACTCCGCCGTTCGGTACACGCCCTCGCCACCGGGCTCACCTGCCCCCCAAGCGCACCCTGCGGGCCCGGGGCAGGCCGCGCCTGCCATCGGCGAGCGCGTGCGCGGAGCGATGGACCGCCCGTTCGCGGCCGCGCATGGTATACCCGGTTATCCCTCCTTTGCGGGCCGAGCAGTCCCCGCCTGGGCCCGGGCGATCTTCATGCTGCTCTTCATCGCCGCGGCCGGCACCGCGCTCATGCTTTTGATCTGGATCGGCATGGCCAACTTCTACGACCCGGTGGATTTCGGCATCGGCTTGGCCTTCGGACTCGGGCTGCTGCCCATGGCCGTGTTCTTCCTCGTGCGTGCGCTCGGCTCGACCTACCATGGCCTGTGGAGCTACCTCATCCGCCCCGTGATCATGCTCCTCTGCTGCCAATCCGCGTTGGTTGCGGCGATCTGGCTGGGAGCCGAACCGCACCTCGACGAGTTTGACATGCTCGGCGGGCTGGCGTTCATCATCTTCCCGGCCATCATCTTCATGGTCGTCGCGTTCATCCCGCAGCGGACGGTGGCCGGCATCACCGCCGGCGCGGTCGCTCCCGCGATGCAGGCCCTGGCGGCGATGCGACCTTCAACCGGGACGGGATCCATCGCGAACGCGTCGCCCCGCCTGCGGCTGTACGCCCTGCTGCTGGCCTGTGCGGGCTTCCTGCCCATCCCCTTGCCGTTGGCGGGACTGCACCGCTTCTACGTGGGCAAGATCGGCACGGGTATCCTCTGGTTGCTGACCGGCGGGCTGCTGGGCATCGGCACCGTCATCGACATCATCCTGATCGCCAGTGGCAGCTTCACCGACTCGAACGGCAAGCCGTTGCTCGCGTGGACCGATCTCAACGAGCTGCGCGGCCCCAACGCCGGCCGTGCCCGGTACTCAGCCGCGGTGGCCATGCAACCGGCGCCGGTCGCCCCGGGAGGGCACAACCCCATGAAACCCGTACTCAGCCCAACTCCGGCTGACGCCTTCGACGCCGACGGGCCACAGGGCCCCGCCCAGCGCGTTGGCTATCCCGTCGAGCATTCAATGCTCGCGTCCTTGCTCCCCCCGCAGCCGAAGCGGAACACCAACGTCGTCCTGGCGATGCTCGGCGGACTCACCTTGACCGTCGGCCTGCTGATCGGCCTGATCGCGGCGATGAACCTGCCCGCGCTGGTTGCCGCCGGCTGGCCCGATCCCAGTCTCAGCGACCACCTCACGGAGTCTTTCGGCTACACCGGTTGGCCCATGCTCCTCACGCGGATGGGCATGTGGAGTTCGTTCGGGCTGATCGGCCTGGGCATTCTGCTGACCGCCCTGGC
>CAZEEJ010000021.1:0-40023 GCA_964511155.1 uncultured Planctomycetales bacterium
CGTCAGAGTCCGTCGGCTCGTCCAACACCCCGCAACCGCAGAGGCCCGGCTCCGTCTTGTCCGGATCCAACGGGCAACCATCATCACAATCGAACACCCCATCGTCGTCCGAATCCGCATCCGGCACACCGCAGCCACAGATACCCGGTTCCGTCTTGTCCGGATCCAGCGGGCAGGCATCGTCGCAATCGAGCACTTCGTCGCCGTCGGAATCCACGTCGGGCACGCCACAGCCGCAGATGCCCGGCTCCGTTTTATCCGGGTCCAGCGGGCAGCCGTCTACGCAATCCGGTGTCCCGTCCTCATCCGAATCCGTGGGGTCGTCCAACACCCCACAGCCGCAGATCCCCGGAGCAGACTTGTCCGGGTCCAGCGGGCAGCCATCCACGCAATCCGGCACCTCGTCGCCATCCGAGTCCGTCGGGTCGTCCAGCACGCCGCAGCCACAGATCCCCGGCTCCGTCTTCGCCTCGTCAAAGGGACACTGATCGCCGTCCTCCGGGTCGATCGGGGCATCGAGGTTGAAGAAGTAGTCGATCACGCCGGTGTACGCGGGGGCCGTCGGCCCGCCCGAACTCACGTTGCCCACCGCCACGCCCAGCGAGGTCATCTGCAGCGAGTCCGCGAAGACGACCGAAGGCACCCACGACGACCCGTCCGACGAGTACCATTGCTCCCAGAGGGCGCCGGTACGCCTCACCCGCATGTACCGCTCGCTGCCCGCGGGGATCACGCTGTTCAGGTACGTCGTCGTCACCCCGCTCTCGATGCTCGCCACGTACGCCCGGACCCACGTCCCGTCGCTGAAGAAATCGAACTTGATAAACCGCCCGGGGTTCTGCTCAGCGAGCAGGCCCTGCACGTCGAACCGGCTGCCCAGCAGCGACTCGAACTTCACCTCGACGTCGAAATCCTGGTCGCTCACCTGCTGCATGAGCCGCGGCATGGTGTCCGTGGTCGCATCGAGCCAGTGGCTCTCGCCGGCCGGCACGTCGATCTGCGCCTCAAACCCGGTCATGGTCAGCGTCGTCTCCGCCGAGGGGTCGACGAACGTCCACACCGACTCGTTGAGCGTTGGCGCGTTGAAATCGTCGGAGAAGATCGGCTTGAACTCCAGACAGTCGATGATGCCGTTGTCATCCAGGTCTACGTCCGGGACATCGCAGCCACAGACGCCCGGCTCGGTCTTGTCCGGATCCAGCGGGCAGCCGTCCAGGCAGTCGAGCACGCCGTCATCGTCCGAATCCACGTCCGGTTGGCCACAGCCGCAGACGCCGGGTTCGGTCTTATCCGGGTCCAGCGGGCAGTCGTCCAGGCAGTCGAGCACGCCGTCATCGTCGGTGTCCACGTCCGCCACACCACAGCCGCAACCCCCCGGTTCGGTCTTATCCGGGTCCAGCGGGCAGCCGTCCACGCAGTCGGGCACCCCGTCGCCGTCGGTGTCGGTATCCGGCTCGCCGGGGCATTGATCGATGCAATCCGGCACCCCGTCGTCGTCGGAATCCGTCAGGTCATCCAACACGCCGCAGCCGCAGATACCCGGCTCCGTCTTATCGGGATCCGACGGGCAGCCATCGAGACAGTCCGGCACCTCGTCGCCGTCCGAATCCAGGGCCGACTCGGGCACGCCGCAACCGCAGAGGCCGGGCTCCGTTTTGTCCGGATCGGCGGGGCAACCATCCAGGCAATCCGGCTCCCCGTCCTCGTCCGAGTCCGTATCGGGCACACCGCAGCCGCACAGCCCCGGCTCGACCTTGTCCGGGTCAAGCGGGCATTCGTCCAGGCAATCCGCCACCCCGTCGTCGTCGCTGTCGACGTCCGGCTCACCGGGACACTGGTCCACGCAGTCGGGCACCCCGTCCTCGTCGGAGTCCGTATCGGGCACCCCGCAGCCGCAGCCTCCCGGCTCGGTCTTATCCGGGTCGAACGGGCAACCGTCCAGGCAATCCGGCACCCCGTCCACATCGCTGTCGAGATCCGGATCGATCGCACACGGGTCGTCCGGATCCAAAGGGATTACCGTGATATCGCCGTAAGTCACGTCCACATGATGTGCAACCAGGAGAAGCGAACCCGCGCTCAACCCGCTCGGACCGGCCACGCCACCGAACTCCCAGCTCGCCGGCTCCGGATCACCGTCGCGCCAGACCTTCGCGCGGTACAGCGTCCCCTCGCCCGGTATCGTCAAGCAAAGGAACTTGTGTACGTAAGTCACGCCCAAATCGAATTGGCGGCCGCTGTTGTCCACCACGTGCACACCCGGCGAGGCATACAGCGACAACGGCCCGTCGTGCCCCCAGTTATACCAGAGCGTTGCCCCTACGGGATGGTAGCCGATCACCGGTTGCGACCCGCCGCCCCAGTCCCAATGCCCCTGCCACCGCAGGATCAATCCGCAGCCCGGGCTCACACTCGGCCAGGCGTAACCCGCCGGATCAACCGAGTGAACCGTGATCGGCACGGTGACCATGTAATCCTGCCACGTCAGATCACCCAGCGCTGCTGTGCGATCATACCCCACCTCCACGGTCCGAACGCCGTTGGCGTCGGCCTCCCACTTGCCGTCCACCGACTGCACCTCATCCGTCAGTTCGGTCAAGCCGGCCCAGTTGAGCGAGTGAGGCAACGGCCAGACGTTCTGGAGCGTGAAGTCCAGTGTGACGGTGTGGTTGGTCATCTGCCCCAGGCCGTCCGTTGCCTGTAAAGCGACCTCGTTGATCCCCTCTAAAAGGGAGCTGATCGGGATCTCGACGTTGAAGTCCCCGGGCATGAGCAGCCGCCGGGCATCCGGTCCTATCGAGAGCGGCATCAGCGGCCCACCGTTGAGCCGATAACGCAGCAGGGCCACGCCGTCGGGATCAGACACGTTCCCCAGCACGTTCACCCAGCGCTGCGGAGTGCCCCGGGCCCCGAAGGTTTGAGACGAACCGTGCCATACGTCAATGGTGGGGCCGATCTCGTCGGCCACAACAGACCGCGCGCAGTATAAGCAGGACAGCCCAAGCAGGCCGGCGACGATCACCCCCGACAAGGCTCGATGCTTTCCGTCCTTGATGATTCAAACCCCTTCCCCTCGGCCTGAACAGGCCGAGGTCCGACCGCCTGCACTCCCGTACGCAATCATAGTATTCATGCGCCCCCGCGGGCCAGTAAATATCCCAATCTTTGCCTTGCCCGCCGCGCTTTCTGCCGGCTGTCGGGGCTACTCCGCCAGGCGTGTTTCAACCAGAGCAGCCCGCACAGCCCAATGTCCAGGAACTCGGCGAACCCCATGCCCGGCCAGCCGTAAACCTGCCGCATGTACCGGCGGCGGCTGCGCACCCAATAGACCGGGTGGTCCCCGCCGAAGGGCTCTCCCGCCTTCGCCCCACCCACGCTCCCGCCTCCGAAATGAACGACTTCGGCCGTGGGGACGTACCAGCCCTCCCAGCCGGCCGCCACCAGCCGGCGGCACCACTGGGTCTCCTCGAAATACATGAAGTAGCCTTCGTCCAGCACCCCCACCTGCCGCATGGCCTCGGCACGGACCATCAGGCAGGCACCGGTCAGCCAATCCGCGCGGAAAGGCTCCGCAACGGCTTGACCGGCATGGAGATCCAGAGCGTGCCGGCTCCCGGGACATCGCAGGGCCAGTCCGGTCGCCGCCCATGCGGTGCTCCATATCGTGGGGAACCGCCGGGCCGAGGGCTGCAGGCTGCCGTCGCCGTTCAAGAGTCGGGGTCCGCAGTAACCCGCCCGGGGATGGTCATCCATGAAGCGCACCAGTTCGGTGAGCGCGCCCGGCCGGACAACGGTGTCTGAGTTGAGCAGCATGGCGTATCGCCCGCCGGCCTGGGCCAGCGCCTGGTTATTGGCCGTCGCGAAGCCCCGATTCTCAGCGTTGCGAATCAGCCGCACCCCGGGGAAGCGCTCGGCCACCAGCTCCGCCGAGCCGTCGCAGCTGGCGTTGTCCACCACGAAGATCTCAAGCCGCAGACTGCCTGCGTGCCGCAGAACCGACTCCAGGCAGTTCTGCAACAGTTGTCGCGTGTTGAAGCTCACGACCACGATGCTCAGGTCGTTCATCCGTGCCCCCCCGCCCGGGCTGAGGGCCGGGGAGGCATCCGCCTGCCCGCCGCCGCCAGGCGTGTCGGTGAGGCAACCGACCTCGTCCGCGGGGACTCCTGGGCGGCGCGCACCAGGCATCCGCACATCATGGTCAGAACAGGACTCAAGAAGGCGTTGAAGATGAGATTGGCGGCCATCAGCCCGATGGACACGTGCAGAACCCCGACGACCCAGTCCGCGCGCATCCAGCCGGTCGTCCCCGGCCGCATCAGGATGGGGCCGCTCAACCACAGGTAGAAGCTCGCCAGCCCGACCAGCCCCGAGGTTCCCAGAATGATGACCCAGAGGCCATCGGTGGCGACCTCGATCCCATCGGCGTTGAATGCCCGGTTGCGGCCCCAGGTGCCCCATCCAAAAAGCGAGCGGGCTTTGGCGTGGGCCACCAGCAACGTCTCGGCATCGATCCGGTACTGCAACGAAGCCGCCCGCTCCTCCGAGAGCGGCGTCACCAGCGAGGTGAGCCATCGGCCGTCGTCGAGCGCGGCGTACCGCATGCCCATCCATCCGACGGCGAAGACCATCGGCAGGGCCAGCACCCATTCCCGTCGCATCCGCTGCCACAGGAGCAGCAGGCCGGCGCCGGCCAGGAACACGCACCACGGCCCGAAAGAGAGGCTGGTGAGCAGCCCGATGACCGGCAACGCCGCAAGCGTCCAGGCGGGCAGACCCCACGGCCCGCGCAGTTGACCCGCCCGCCATAGATAAACGCCCAGCAGCGCGGTCCACGCGAAGAACACGCCGAGAGCCAACGCGTGCGGGAAAAAGAGGATCGGTCTGTAGAATCCCCAGCGCACGTGCTGGCCCCACGAATGGGGAAAGCTGCCGTACAGCGTGGCGTGCAGTTGCGGGCTCATCCGCCATTCCCAGATGGCCAGCAGCGCGTAAGCGGCGGCGGCGGTCACGATGAGCCGGGCGGCGGCGTACAGATCCTCGCGCGAACGCAGGAAAAGGCGTCCGGCCACATAGGGCATGCCGTACAGCAGGAACAGGTACCCAAACCTCGACACCCCGTCGTGGAGGCCGAGCCCGTTGGTCAGCGAGGCCGCCGTCCCACTGCCGCAGAATACCAGCAGCATCAGGTCAGCCCAGTGCGGCCGAAATCGCCGATAGGCCCCGGGCTGGAACATCAGACTTCCCAGCATGACCCCCGCGTTGGTGGCCATGACTTTGTTCAGTTCCCAGAAGCCCGGGATGGGAAACGTGTCGACGGGTAGCAGGAGCCAACCGAGCACGTAGGCCAGCGTGACCGCCTGTACCGGCCGGGTCATCGCGAACGCGAAGGTACAGACCGGAATCCAGAGCAGAATGATCAGCCGGCCGTCAACCATGGTGTGTACTGCTCAGGTTTTGTGGTCGAATCGGCGTGGTCCGTTGCCAGGACCAAGGCAACTTGTTGCTGTTCGTCAGAAACGCTTGGGCACCGCCATCAACGAGTTGACTCGGTCCTCAGGCTGCGGCCGATGCCGGACCAGCGTTTCAACCGTCGCTCGACGCGGGAAGCCAGTGAGCGCAAACTCCGGCGCCGCAACGTCACCGAGCGGGCGAAGCGGTCCACCGCACCGAAACTGCACTTGTAGTCCTCTCCGCCCAGTAGGAAGTCATACACCTGAAAGCCCGACTCGATCGCCCAGCGGATGCTGTGAGCGAGCATCACTCGGCCCGGCGACAATCGCGCATACGCCGGGTTGTACCCGGCTTTGGAGAACGCGAAGGTGCCGCGCGGACGATCCACGAAGGCTACCAGGGCCGCCACGGGGGTTTCTCCCGCCCACAGCACCCCGAGCCAGAGACAGCCCCGCGCACCACAGCCTTCGAACAGACCACGCAGCAGGGCCAGTTCCGCAGCGGGCTTCGCGCCCCATCGCCCCTGCCAGAGGGTCAACAGCACCTCGATGTGCTCATTCAGGTTCTCATCCTGCCCGCGGGTCAACCGGTAGCCTGGCAGGCTCTCCACCTGGCGAATGCGCCGCCGGAGGCTCTCGCGCGTTCTGGCGGCCAGACCGTCGCGCAGGTAAACGTCCCAGGAATCGGGCAGTGCCATGTACGGGCCGGCCATCTGTCGCACGTCGCAAACCTGGAATCCTTGCGCGGCCAGGTGTTCCGTGAACCGATCGAGGCGCGGGTCGATCACGTTGGCCAGCAGGAGATCCTCGAAGGAGTTGTCGCGCCGCAGCCCGCGGGCAAAGGCTGCGCACGCCTGATCCTCAAGGCCGGGCTGGCAGACCAAGCCGGTGTAGTCGGCCCAGGGCGACCCGCCAAGCCGAAGCTCGCGCGGGGAGCCGTTGTGCTCTCCCAGTTGGCTGCCGTTCAGCGGACAAAACGCGACCGGCTGCCCATCGCCGGTCTCGCGTGCCACCAGCACCTGCCAGGGGCCGGGCGCGACCGCCAGCAGGCTGCGTAGCCACGCCCAGGACACGAACAGGTTCGCCGACGGATCGGCCGCATAAACGCGCTCCCACTCCGGCCGGATCGCGTCCAGCTCCGCCAGCGTGTCGATCCTGGTTAATTGGAGGGGAGCCATGCGGTGAGTCCCAGCTCAAAGCGCCCGATCCGTTGGCGTGACGAAGAGTTGTTAACGCGAAGACGCGAAGCGGCAAGCCGGATCGCGTACTTCACTCGCAGATCGTCCAGGTTATTCTTGCGCGACGCCTCAGAGGAGCGGCTTGATGCTTGATCTCTTCTTCGCGCCTTGGCGTCTTTGCGTTTCATACCGAAGCAGTTGCATGACTCGTTACCAGGATTGAACCACCCGTCGGCGGAAAAACTCGTATTCCTGGAAGCAGCATCGCAGGAAAGCTCCCTGCCACACGTCGGCCAGAGTTGGGTACTGTGGATCGGGCACCAGTTGGAACATCTGCGTTCGGTGCTGTTCGAGGGCGGTTCGCTTGCGGACCAGGAGCTCACCGACGAACACGCGCGAGCGGCACTTGCCGAACAGATAGCGGCTGTGCCTCAGGGACATCCGTAAGCCGCCCAGCAGCCCCGGGGCCGCAGGATCGGTGACGGTCGACCAAGGCCAGAATCCCCAGAACCAGATCAGGTACTCGAATATGGTGACCGGCCGACCGCAAGCGCGAATCGCGTCGAACACGATCTGGTGAGTCGCGTAATGGTCGGCGGTCGGCTCGTACTCGCTGGGTACGAAAACCTGCTCTGGCCGGTGCCGATCGAGGATCTCCACCACCCTGGGCACCGCCGCGGCTCGCTGGTCCATGAGCCGACCTTCCTCCAGGTTCAGGAAGGTCACGTTCGCCCGATCGATGCCCAAGACCCCGCAGGCATTGATGGCCTCGGCGGTCCGACGGGAGTTCAATTCCTTCGGGTCCAGCCAGGGAGCGTGCGACGTTCGCCCATCGGCCATGAAGACCACATGCACGTCGGCACCGGCCTGCCTCTTCCTGATGAGCGTGCCTCCGCAGCCGAGCGTCTCATCATCGGCATGCGGCGAGAAAACCACCGCCGACTCCCCATAGGCGCCGGCGTCCCAATCGCTTGCCCGCTGGCCCATCAGCCAGGAGCAGAGGCGACGCGACTGGTTTCGGAGGGGGCTGCGGATGGCCGATCTGACCCGATTCACGCGGCACTCGCCTCCCGCGCGGCGAAATGGGGACAGGCACCGCGGGAGCGTTATCCTACGGGGCGCAGGCTCGCTTGCACTCAAGACTGTCTTCCTCATCAGGCATTCCCGCAGCGGAGCCGGTCCCCATTTCCCCCGCCGTTCCCCGAAGGATAGCCTGCAAGTTCCGGGCGACGTGGTCCCATCGGAAGCGTTCGGCGACGGCCACCCGGCCCTCGGATATCAGCGTTGTTCGCAACACCGTGTCGTTCAGCATGCGTAGCAGGGCCTCGGCCAGTGCGTCTGCATTGCCGGACTCGAACAGCAGGCCGGTCCGGCCATCTTCGACGGTCGTCCCCAGACCGCCCACCCGCGACGCAACCACGGGGACACCCGCAGCCATGGCCTCGATCGCGGGGTATCCCAGGGCTTCGCTCAGCGAGGGCATGACCAGGACGTCCGCCCGGCGGAGAAAGTCAGCGACCGCCGTGTGAGGCTGGAAACCATGAAAATGCACACGGTCCTGAAGCCCCAGCTCCCGGGTCTGTTGTTCCAGGTGCTGGCGGTATCGGCGACCGTCATAGAACCTGGAGAGCGCGGCCACCCGCGGATCGTCCGTGATCTTCACGATGAACTCAATGGGGCACTCGGCCTCGGGCCCCACGAGATCGAGCTCCGCCTCGGGATAACGGTCCAGCAGCTTGGGGAAGGCGTCCAACAGCAGGTGCAGACCCTTCTCCGGCGAGAGCCGACCGACAAACAGCAACCGTTTACGGGTGTGGCCGCCGGCCGGCGAGCGGTTGCCGAGGCGAGCTGCCGGATCCAGGTCCGCACCGCAGTACACACTGAAGCAGCGCGAGGCGTGCTCGGGGTAAACCACACGGATCTTGTCCCGGATGTAGTCGCTGCAGCCGACGATGGCGTGGGCATCGTGCAGCCGTCGGCTGATGACCGACCGGTTCAACTGGGTCAGCCATTCGCATTGCATGTTCAGCACGATCCGTGCCCGCGGATTGAACCGCCGCACGATCGGCACGAAATGGGCAAAGTTGAACAGATGGATCGCGTCACAACCCTGGGCGGCCACGTCGCGGGCGATAGACTCCATGTAAGGCCGATGGAACGAACTGCGGGCAAAGTACGGCAGCGACGCCTCACGAAGCCGAGTCCAGCGCTCCCCTGCCTTCGAGCCCCACGAAGGCTGCACGGCGGGCATGTTCCGCCAGGTCACGCCGGCATCCTGCTGGACGTCCGAACGCCCGTCGGTCCGCCGGCCGTAAACCGAGACCTCGCATGGCCCCGCCAACCGCCGGGCTACTTCATACGCCCAGATCGCCAGGGAGGACGCCGGCGGCAATGAGGCGTCCCACGGCTGGTTCACGAAGGCTATCCGCACGGTTGCACCGTGGGGTTGGGTTCAGTGATGGATGACTTCGCCGCCCCGTTGAGACCTTCCAGCGACCAACGGTTCGCCAGGCAGATGATGCCGAACCGGCCATCCATGCCCTTGCCCGAGCCGTGAAAATCCGACACCTCGACATCGAAGGTCGTACATCGGTCCAGGTAGTCGTACGTCACCCCGCCGACGCTCTCGAGCCATAGCGAAACGTAATACCGCGACGGGATGAGGTTGAGGCACTGCAACTCCAGGTCAACGTAGCCTTCGCCCGGTTCGAGGCAGGGGATCTCGATCCCTGCGCTCCAGGTATTCACGTCGGCCACGAGCGTGCCCAGGTCGGTGTGGATTTCGAACCCGAAGTGCGGATGCATAACCCGCTGCCGCGCCTGGTAGTGCAACCGCACGTGCATCGACTCGCCGGCCCGGATGAGTGCCACCGGCTCCCGGTCACTACTGAAGAACTCGACGCCGGTGAAGCGCGCCTCGCCCGAGCCGCGGCGACCCTGGAGCTCCCGCAGGTCCGCCCCCGCCTGCCGGGTGTCGGCAAAGGTCGCCAGGTATTCCTTGATGACCTCGCGGGCCGACCCGTCCCGGCGGACCTGGCCGGCGTCGATCCAGATCGCCCGCGGGCAGAGGTTCTCCACCGCGGCCATGTTGTGCGACACAAACAGGACCGTCCGGCCGCTGTGCCGCAGGTCATCCATCTTTTCCAGGCACTTCTTCTGAAACTCGACGTCCCCGACGGCCAGCACCTCATCCACCAGGAGTACGTCGGGCGAGAGATAGGCCGCCACCGCGAAACCCAGCCGCAGCCGCATGCCCGACGAGTACCGCTTGATCGGCGTATCGATGAACGGGCCGACGCCCGCAAACGCCACGATCTCGTCGAAGCGTGCCCGGATCTCGCTCTTGTGCATGCCCAGGATCGAGCCGTTGAGGTAGATGTTTTCCCGGCCGGTCAGCTCGTTGTGGAACCCGGTCCCCACCTCGAGCAGCGAGGCGACCCGGCCCCAGATACTCAGCTTGCCCGAGGTCGGGTGGGTGATTCGCGACAGAACCTTGAGCAGGGTGGATTTGCCGGCCCCGTTGCGTCCGACGATGCCCACCACCTCGCCCTCGGCCACGTCGAAGGATACGTCGCGCAGCGCCCAGATGGTCTCCTCCCGCCGGCGTGAGCCAACCAAAGGCCGGCGCAAGAGCCTCATCAGCATCTCGCGAAAGGAGGTTTCCCGGAGCGATTCGCCCAGACGATACTGCTTTGAAATGCCCTGAACTGCGATCGAAGGTGTCATAAGCTCACACGATATCGGCGAAGGCGCGTTCCGTTTTCCGGAAGTACGCCAGACCGCCTACGAAGAACGCCACCGCTGACACGCACGAGATGACCAGCAATTCGCCGTTCACCGGCTGGTCCGGCACCAGCGACGCCCGGAACGCGTCGATCAGCGCACTCATCGGGTACAGAGCCACCAGCCGATGGTAGCGCTCCGGAATCTGGCTCAACGGGTAGATGATCGGCGTGAGGAAGAGGCCCAACTGAACGGCGAAAGGCAAGGCGTGCTTGATGTCCCGATACTTCACATTCAGGGCGGCCAGAATGAAGCTGATGCCGAGCGTAAAGAGCACCATCGGCACGAGCAGCACCGGCCACCACAACAGAGACAGGCCGGGCCAATACTGGTAATAAACCATCATGCCGGCCAGCACGACGCCGGCGATGGCGAAGTCCACCAGGCCCCGCAGCGCCGACGCCGCCGGAACGATCAGTCGGGGAAAGTATACCTTGGTGATCAGATCCCGATTGGCCTCCAGGCTGAGACCCGCGGCCGCCACCGCACCGGCGAAATAGGTCCAAGGCAGCAGGGCACTGTAGAAGAACAGCGGCGGCGGCACCGACTCGCCGCCCACCTGGCTGAACCGGCTGAAGAACACCGTGAAAATGACCATCATGAGAAACGGCTGGATGATGGCCCACAGCGCCCCGAGCAGGGACTGCTTGTAGCGCACCTTCACATCGCGCCACACGAGGAAGTAGAACAGCTCCCGGTAGTGCCACAGATCGCCCGGCAGGCCGCGATCCGTGGCCAGGGGCTTGGTCGAAGGTAGCAGTGCGTCAGCAGCCATAAGCCTCACTCAGGACACGGCGCCCTCGGTGGTTCGATACGGTTTCTGGGTAGTTTGCATCTGATGTCACCTTGCTGGTTTAGCGTTAGTGCGCACGACAGAACTCGGTGCCGCAAGCGGCACCGCTCAACGGGGCACCGCTCAACGCGGCACCGCTCAACGTGGGTCCGAGCGCTGCCTCGAACAAGTCCACCGATTGCTCCCAGCCGAACCGCAGCCTGGTTTCGTAAGCCGCCTGCGACATGCGTATCAGCCTGTCGCGATCCGACAACAACTCGACCATGCGTTGGGCCATGGCGTCGGCGTCCCCGACGTCGACGAGGTACCCGTTAACGCCATCGGTGATAAAATCGGACGGCCCGCCGCACTGAGTGGACACGGCCACGCATCGGCAGGCCATCGCTTCCAGCGGCGGCAGGCCGAACCCCTCCGTCTCGCTGGCACACAACCAGATGTCCGCACTGGCGTAGATCTCGCGAATCCGGCTCTGACGTGGGCGGAGATAGAACGCGGTCCTCGGCGGCAACGGCACGCCGGCCACCGGCCGGCTCGCACCGAAGCTCACCGCACCCAGCCGGGGCAAGGACGCGCGCGCCAACATGATCGCCCGCGACGCCACCGAGACCCCTTTCCACGCCGCCGACGAATACATGAAGCCAACCACCGGCGGATCGTGGGGCTCGCGCGGCGGAGCATCGAACAGGGCCGCGTCCACGCCGTTGGGCACGACGAGGGCGGACGGATCATCAAAGTGCGTCCGGGCGAGGTCGGCCAGCCACCGGGCGACCACGAGCTTCTGAAACGGCAGCCGCCACGTGGCCGCCACCGACTGGGTGTCGAAGCTATGGGCCTCGTAATGCTGGATGAAGTAGAACTTGCGCCCTTTGGCCGCCGGGAGAGTCGCCACCGGGTCAGCCGTCAGCCAGTGCGTCGCCAGGACGGCATCGCCATCGGGTACCGCCACGGCGAGATCCTCCACCGGCACGGACACCACGCGGCAGGGCAAACCGTCCAGGTGATCGCGATCCAGCCCGATGGTTCGTCGGGTCGCCGTGGCCAACCGCTGCAGCGCGGCCTTGGGTCTGCGGGGCCAGCGCGGCCTGAAGACCACCACGGTCACCTCGTGGCCGCGCTCCGCCAGCCGCTGAGCGTACAGCGCGACCACCCGAATCCCGCCGAACAAGCCCCGGCCGGGCAATACAAACGTCACCCGCATGGCAGATCCTCGCCGGTGCGCGTGCCGCTCGGCCGTTTCACCATCAGCGCCACCATACTTCGCCACGCCGTCAAGTTCATCGGGCGAACCAGGCACGCCCGCAGCCCAAGCCGCAGGGCCCGGCCCAGATGCCCCTGCCCATGCTCGCGCCATGCCCGGCTGATGAGCATGCCCTGTACCTGCGCGGCCGGGCTCAACGGCGGAGCACCCAGCGCAGCAGGCGGCGTCGGCGGCCGTCCCAGGTCCAGGTCATCCGCTCCGCCGGCGGCCCGCTGGGCGCAGAACTGCCGGGCCGCCCGCTCGAAGAACTCCCGCCGCGGGTTCGCCTGAGTGTGCGTCACCGACGAGCCATGCAGCCGATAGCGATAGGCGCAGCCCGGGGTATACGCCACCCGGCAGGTGGTGCCCAACCGCAGTTGCAGGTCGATATCCTCGGCGGACTCGAAGTAGGGCCGGCAGCCGCCGAGCGCTCGCAGGGCTTCCGCCCGCACCAGGTAGGTATTCAGGTGCGTTCGCGTGCGGCCTGCGGCCAATTCAGAGGTTATATCCTCTTCCCGGCTCCCGCAGTTCAGCTCCGCTACCAGGCGTCCGCGGGCGTCCACCGTGGCAAACGCCCCGCACACCGCGCCAAACTCCGCATGCGCCCGCAGCCAGGCCCACTGTCCCGCCAGCCGGTCCGGCTCATACAGGTCATCGGCGTCACACCGGGCGATGGCCTGGCCCCGCGCCGCCCGCAGCCCGGTGTTGAATGCCGCCGCGATGCCTCTGCTCTCCCCTTCCACGATCACGATCCGCGGATCTGCCAGGGCCTCAATCAGTGGTCGCGAGTTGTCGGATGAACCGTCATCCACCACGACCAGCTCAAGGTCCACACCCGCCTGGTCGAGGACCGACCGCACTGCCGCGACCACATAGCGTGCCGCGTTGCGCATCGGCATGACCACCGAGATCGCGGGCGAGGGCTCGGACGCCTGCAGGCCGGCCTCCATACTCACGCCCGAGACTCCGCGAGCTTCTCCGGCGATGCCTGCCCACCCTGATCGCTCTTACCGCTCGCCACGGACGGCATCAACCCCAACGACGGCAGCCGACCTTGGCCATCTGCGTACTTCCGCAGGATCGCCCCGTATCGCTCCGGGTAACTCACCATCGCCTCGGCGGCGGCCGCCTGCCGGGCCTTGCAGGAGCCGCAGAGCCACGAGGTCAGCAGTTGTTCGGCATGGGGATCCGGTCGCCGGCTCAGCCGCTGGGCCGCGAACCGCAATAACCCGATGTTCTCCCGGCTCCATGGCCGCGAGAACGCCAGCCGTAGCGTGCCCGGCTTCATACGCCGCAATCCCGCACATGCCGCCCATGCCCGCAAGCCCAGAAAGAACCGCCGCGGTACCCGGGCCGCCGACAGCGAACGGCGGGACCACAGGCGCCAGAACCGCCCCGCCAGCGGATCGACCCACAGGGCCACCTGGGCCACGGGCCGGCCTGCCACCGCCGCCGCCGAATACCCCACCTTCCGCCACACGGGCAGGTCCGCCTTCCAGATCGCGCGCAGATGTTCCCGGAGAATCCGGGCGTTGGGGAACACACGCCTGGCTTGGCGCGACGGGTCGTACCAGCGGGCCTCCCCCGCCTTGGTCAGTCGATCGAGGTAGTCCGGGGTGTGCTCGTGCAGGCGCTCGTAGAACAGCCGCTCGGGCAACTGCCAGAACTCGCCTCGCAGGCGCATCTCCGCCACCACGACCAGGTCCGCCTTGTTGTAGGCCCCCACCAGCCCGGTCTGGGCCAGCACCTCGCGCCGCATCAGCCCGAAGACGAAGACGGGAAAGCACGAGCCCGGCAGGCACACCAGCCGGGCAAACCCGATGCGGTGGAACGGCGGGCGCTCGTTCCAACTCCGCGTTGCCCCGCTGTGCCCCAGCACCTCGCCTTCGTGCGTCATCCAATATCGGTCCGAACAGCAGAGCACGTACTGCGGGCCCTGATCCAGTACTGCCACGCAATACTCCAGGAACGTCGGCGCCAACAGGTCATCGTACGACGCCCACTTGAAGTACTCGCCCCGGGCCTGGGCAAAGACGAAGTTGAAGTTGGCCGCCGCCCCGAGGTTCCGCTCCTGCCGAGAATACCGGATGCGTTGATCGCGGTCGGCGTACTCGCGGCAAATGGTCTCCGTGCCATCCGTCGAGGCGTTGTCCGAGATGATCAGCTCGAAATCGCTGAACGTCTGACCGAGGATCGCATCCAAGGCGGCGCGCAGATATCGCTCCCCGTTGTGCACCGGCATGCCGATACTCACCCGCGGCTGCTGCTCGTTCACCGATCGATCCTCCAGCCATCGCTTGGTATCATGCAACCAGCACCTCAGCCTCCAGCCCCAGGCCGGCCAGCGCCGACCGGATCTCCCCTTCGTACGCCGGGTTCATCACCACCACCGCCTCGGCGCGATAACCCTTCAGAAACTCCGGAGAAACGATCTGCTGACCGACGCCGGCCACGTACATCCCCTGCTTACGCGGGTTGATGTCCACCACGTACTCGACCACTCCCTTGCCCCCCACGCGGTTCAGAAAGGTGACGCCCTTCGATCCTGAACCCCAAAGCACCGCCCGCGTCCTCCGCGCCGCCATGTCCGCCAGCCGGGTCTGCCAGCTTCCCAGCTTGCGGCGATAGCGGTCAGCGAAGTCCGCGACGTCGCGGGCCAAGTCTTCCAGGCCCCGACGGCCTCCGGAACGCGAGGGTGCGCTCCCGTTGCTGGCCTGGGCCTCGATGCACAGGAACTGCCCGTCGTACGCCTCGCGGACCTCGCGAACCTCGAAGCCCGCTTCGGCAAAACATGCCGCCAGCGACGGCAGGCTGAAGTACATGCAGTGCTCGTAGATCACGTCCCAGATGCCGCCCTGCCGCAGGGTGAACCCCACGTTCGGCACCTCGAAGAAGACGCCGACCTCCGGCCGCCCGCCGATCGCCTCACGAACCGCTCCCAGAAACCGAACCGGCTCGGGGATATGTTCCAGAGCGTGGCGGCAACAGACGAAGTCCGCGGGCGTGTCCGCGTAACGCTCCGTGTAGTAATCCCGCACGAACCGGACTTCACCACTGCCGGCCTCGGACGCGGACTCCGCGGGCGCCCCAGGGTCGAAACCCACGCCGCGGTTGCCCCCCTGGCGGCAGAGCAGCTTCAGAAACTCGCCCCGACCGCAGGCGATCTCGATGATATTCCGGCCGCACAGACCGTGTCGGTCGATCAGCCGCTCCGCCAGGTCCGCGGCGTATTGCTGGAACCTGGGGGAATAGTCCAGGGCGTTCTCGTATTCCGGGCTGTAGGCCATGCGGGCCGGCTCGAACGCGCGGTTGAAGATCAAGCCGCAACGTGCGCAGAACGCCAGCCGAATGTCACCCCGCTCCACCCCCAGGGCCTGCGCCTGCGTGCGGCACAGGACGTGGCAATGCACGGGCAGGCCCGCGGCCTCCCAGAAGACACGCGCGCCCACTGAGCCGCACACCGGACAGCGATCAGACTCTTCCACCGAATTCACACCGCAACCAGTTCCGCCTCGATCCCCAGCCCCGCCACCTGCTCGGCAATCTCTCGGCGATAAATCGGATTCATGACGAAGATCACGTCCGGGCGCGCACTCCGCAGGGCCTCCGGCCCGACCACCTGACGCCCCGAGCCCGCCAGGTACTTCCCGTGCCGATACGGATTGATGTCCACTACGCACTCGATCTCGCCATTGATGCCCAGCGTGCTGAGAAACGAAACGCACTTGGAGCCCGACCCCCAGATGGCCGCCTTCTTGCCCACCGACCGGATGCGTCGTACCTGATCGCGCAACGCCTCGACGCGACGCTGGACATTCCCGCGGAACGCCTCCACCTCGGCCGCCGTCGCCGCGAGATCGTCCTCCTCCGGCAGGCTCGGAGTCGTTGGGCCGTTCGCCGGCCGGGCCACCAGCAGCAGGTACTGGTCGTCGTAGTCCTTGCACAACTCCAGCACCTCGAACCCGTTCGCCCGGAACAACCGTGCCAGTGAACCCAGCGTGAAATACGAGCAATGCTCGTAGTACATGTCCCAGAACGCGGTCTCGCGCAGCACCCGGCCCACGTCGGGAACCTCGAAGAAGACCAGCACCTCATGGCGGTCCCCGATCGACTCGCGCACCAGACCCACAAAGTCCGCCGTCTGGTGGATGTGTTCCAGCGTGTGTCGGCAGCAGACCGCGTCGCAGGCGATCCGGCCGTGGGCCGGCGAGTAGTGCTCGGCAATGAACCGCACGTCCACGCCGGGCCCCGCCTCGACCCGCCCCGGCACGCAACTCGGGTCGATGCCGATGCCCCGATTCCCGCCCGCCCGGCACAGCTCGATGAGGAAGTCGCCCTTGCTGCACCCGATTTCCAGCACGGTCCGATCGCGCAGCCCGTACCGTTCGACCAGCCGCTGCACCAGCTCCGTCTGAAACGCCCGGAACCGCGGCGAGAAGGACTGCTGGTCCTCGTAGCCCGGCGCGTATTCGTGCACCTGCGGATCGAACCGCACGTTCGAGATGAATCCGCAGTCCCGGCAGAAGCCCAGCACCAGCGCGCGGCGAGGATAGCCCGCCGCCGACCGCTCATCCGGCATCATCAGGCAACTGTGGACGGGGACCTCGCCGGCCTCGTAGAAGACCGCCATTCCCGTCCCGCAGCAATTGGGACACGTGTGGCTCATCCGGCCGAATACCCCTTCAGTTGGCCAGCGCGCTCAGTTCCGCCCGCACCACGTGCGGCATGGGCACCGGGACAATGAACGCCCCACCGCGGCGCAGGTAGTCGTGCTGCTGCTGGATGATCTCCTGGGCGAAGTTCCAGGCCAGCATCAGCACGTAGTCAGGCATCTGCTCGATCAGATCTTCGCAGGGTCGTACCGGCAGGTGTTGCCCGGGCATATGGCAGCCCTGCTTGTGCGTGTTGCGGTCCACGACGAAATCGACCAGATCCGGGCCGATGCCCATGTAGTTGATCAGCATCGCCCCCTTGGCCGCCGCTCCATAGGCCGCGATCCGTTTGCCGTCCTGCTTGAGGCTCCACAGCATCTCCAACAGACAGTGCCGGATCTGTGAGACCTGCTGGGCGAAATCCTGGTAGTACGCGAACTGCGTCAGCCCGTCCTGCTCCTCGTCCGTCAGGTGCGTTTGTACGGAATCCTGCACCTGTTCGACCGGCGACACGTACAGCCGCAGCGAGCCGCCGTGAATGCTCAACCGGTCCAGTTCGTTGAGAAACAGCCCGTGCCTGCGGAACAGCCGATCGAGCGCCGTCACCGAGAAATAGCACAGGTGCTCATGGTAGATGGTGTCGAACTCGCAGTTCTCGATCAGCTCCCGCACGTAGGGCACCTCGAGGACCGCCGTGCCCGTGTCTTTCAGCAGCGTGCGGATGCCGGCCACAAACCCGTTGAGGTCGGCGACGTGGGCCAGGACGTTGTTGGCGATGATCAGGTCGGCGGCCCGGCCCTCATCGCGCAGTTGCCGGGCCAGGTCCACGCCGAAAAAGGCCTCCAGCGTGGGCACGCCCGCCTTCCGCGCCGCCCGGGCAGGCCCCTCCGCCGGATCGATCCCCAGCACCGGAATCGACCGCTCGACGAAGTTTCGCAGCATGTACCCGTCATTGCTGGCCAGCTCCACAACCAGGCTCTCCGACCCGAGCGACAATCGCCGCATCAGGCCGAGCGCGTTCTCCCGCGAGTGCCGCAGCAGCGCGTCCGAGAACGACGAGTAATAGGGGTAGTCCCGGCAGAACAGCTCTTCCGGCGAGACCGTCTCCGCGATCTGCACCAGGCTGCACGCCGGGCAGAACACCACTGTCAGCGGATACAGCGGCTCCGGGTCGGACAGCATCTTGTCCGTCAGCAGCCGATCCGCCAGCGGCATCCGCCCCATGAACAGGACGTACTCCAGGCGCGTGCCCCCGCAAGAGCGGCAGGCCGATTCCGTCTTCATCATGTCAGCGAGACTCCACAGGCACCAGCTCAGGCTCGACGGCCCGCCACCGCAACGCCGCGTCCAGGCGGCCCGTGCCCAACAGATGCCGGATATGTTTGATCCGCAGGTACCGGTTCCCCTCCAGATCCTCCAGTCGCAGCCCGACCGCCCGGTAGGCCTCGTACAGTTCGCGAATGCCCTCCCGCACCCGCCACCGCGGCTGGAATGTCGGCAGGATCCGTCCGATCTTGCCGAAGTTCACTCGGTAGCAGCGCAGGTCCGGGCCCGCCCCGTCCGCGAAGCGCACCTGGCAGCGCGGGACGATCTCCTCCACCATCGCCGCCACCTCGCGGACCTGGTAGTTGTCCTCGTCGCGGCCGACGTTGAACGCCTCGTTGTGCACGAGTTCCCGCGGAGCTTCCATGGCCGTCAGGAACGCCCGGGCAATGTCCTCGATATGCACCAGGGGACGCCACGGCGTCCCGTCGCTCTTGATCAACACCTGACCCGTGGTGAACGCGAAGCCCACCAGGTTGTTCACCACCAGGTCTCCGCGCAAGCGCGGAGAGACCCCGTAGGCCGTCGCGTTCCGCAGGTAGACCGGCGAGAAGCCGTCGTCCGCCAGCTTCGCCACGTCCTCCTCCACCCGCACCTTCGATTCGCCGTACGGCGTCACTGGGCGGAACGGGGCCTCCTCGGTCAGGATCTCGTCCATGCCCCCCGCCCCGTACGTGCTGCACGACGACGAGAAGAGAAACCGGCTCACGCCCGCCTCCTTCGCCAGCCGCGCCAGTCGCACCGAGGCCTGGTGATTGATCTCGGCCGTCAACGCCGGGTTCAGATCGCCCAGCGGATCATTCGAGATGCCCGCCAGGTGCACGACCGCATCGAAGCCCAACAGGTCTTCCAAGGCCACGTCGCGCAGGTCCTTGTGCAGGGTCGGCACCGCATCGCAGTCTTGCCCGAACACGCAGTCGGCGAACAATCCGCTGTCCAGCCCGACCACCTCGTCGCCCGCCTGCCGAAACAGTGGCACCAGCACCGTCCCGATGTATCCGTCGTGACCCGTGACTAAAACCTTCATCCGTCAGCTCCACGTTTTCCAGGGGGCGTCGCCCTTCTGCCAGAGCGACTCCAGCAGCCGTTTGTCGCGCAGGGTGTCCATACACTGCCAGAACGACGTGTGCCGGTAGGCCATCAACTGCCCATCCCGCGCCAGCCGCTCCAGAGGCTCGCGTTCCCACTGCGTCTGGTCGCCCTCGATGTAGTCGAAGACGGCCGGCTCCAGCACGAAGAACGCCCCGTTGATCCACCCTTCGCCCAACTGCGGCTTCTCAGTGAACTCGGCCACGCGGTCGCCTTCGAGTTCCAGTCGGCCGAACCGTGCCGGCGGCCGAACCGCGGTCAGCGTCGCCAGCTTCCCGTGCGAGCGGTGAAAGGCCAGCAGCTTCCCCAGGTCGACGTCCGACACGCCGTCCCCCCAGGTCAGCATGAACGGTTCGCCGCCGACGTACGGCGCCAGCCGCTTGATCCGCCCGCCGGTCAGTGTGTCGTTGCCGGTATCCACCAGCTCGACCCGCCACCCGGGCCGGGTACCCCCATGCGCGGCCACGTCGCCGTTGCGGAAGTCCACCGTCAGGTTGCTCGACAGGTGACAGTAATCCACCATGTACCGCTTGATATGCTCGCCCTTGTAACCCAGGGCGATCACGAAGTCCTGGAACCCATGATGGGCGTAGTGCTGGAGGATGTGCCAGAGGATCGGTTGCCCGCCGATCTCGACCATCGGCTTGGGCTTGATCTCCGTTTCCTCGGCCAGCCGCGTGCCCACTCCCCCCGCGAGAATGGCCACTTTCATGAAGATGCTCCGCGCGCTTTGACCGCTTCAAGCATCAGCGGTAAACGGAGGGAACCGCGACATGCGTCGCTGGAGGCGAGCTGCGGCGAGGCCGCCTCGTTTTCCCGTGCCGGCACCGGCTGAGCCATGACAATTTCCCGGGCGATGACCGACAAGAACCGCGGCCCCCGCACCAGGTAGCGACGCCACAGCCGCCGGGGCTCGCTGCACAACCGGTGCAGCCATTCCAGCCCCCAACGCTGCATCCACCGCGGCGCCCTTTTGATCTCCCCGGCAATGAAACTGAAGCTCACCCCGATGCCCAGGCTGACCGGCACCTGATACGCGTGACGATGCTCGTGAATCCAGCGCTCCTGCTTCGGCGAGCCCAGCCCCACAAAGAGGATGTCCGGGCGGGCTTTTCGCACCGCCTCGACCACCTCCCGGTTCTTTTCCGGATCCTGCTCGAAGCCGAAGTCCGGGCACAGGTTGCCCACGGATCGCAACGTCGGAAACCGGCGGCACAGCTCCCGCTCGGCCATCGCCGCTGCACCCGGGTTGCCGCCCAGGAAGAAGACCCGCAGCCCCGTTCGGGCCGCGTACTCGCACAGCCGCCCCACCAGGTCCGAACCCGCCACGCGTTCCTTCAGCGGCTTGCCCAGCAAACGCGTCGCCCACACAATCGGCTGCCCGTCCGCCAGCACCAGATCCGCACGCTGAACCATCTTCGCGAACTCCAGGTCACTCTGGAGACGCATCACGTGGTCCACGTTGGGCGTCACGACCATCGCCGGTCCGCCGCGATGCACCAGAGCCTCGACCCCGGCCACGGCCTCGTCCATGGTCACGTTATCGAACTCGATGCCGCCGAACCGAATCCGCTCTGACCGCCATTGCGCCGCTGGATCGCCTTCCGCAGCCTCAGACCGTGGAGAGGCAAGCGGGGCCTGCCCGTCACTCCGGCGGCCATCCTGCGGCTCCAGAGCCAGAGGGCCCAGCCTCGTCTGCTCTTCCACCACTCGACTCATGACGTTCCCATCCTCTTCTCCAACCTCCCCTTGGGCACACCATCCCAGTGTGCACACGCACTCCGTCCCCGTGGGGCGCCCGCGGTCTGTGCGCGGATTCTGCGTCCCATTCCAAACCCTTCTTCAACCCGGCTGGCATCAACTCCGGTTCGCGACACGCCTGGGGGAGACACCGCGGCTTACGTCCGCAGCACCTGGCGCCCGCCACACCGGGAGCCCCCGAGATCTGCAGAGCCCACGACGAGCCACCCCAGGCCCGACCGAACGCTCTTGCGATCTGGAAGTTCTGGACGGAAAAACACACACTTTCTGCCCAGTACTCCGAATCCGCAGATCGCTTCCCTGCAACGCCTCCCTGCTTCCCTGACCTTTTTCACCTTTCAACGGTCAGCGGCCACCGGATCTTCCGACTCCGCGGCCCCACCAAAGCATGTACGAGGTTAGCGCTGGCCGTAGTCAAAGACAAGGGGAAATACCCCATTTTGCGGGCTTACAGCACGCCTTCACTGATGGCGTGAAGAGGTTCGCATCTTCACCCTTACCCGAGGCCTCAAATGCTTCGGCGATCCGCCCCCCGATGAGGGTTATCGGACGGCCAAGCTGGCCCACACTCGCGACAGAAGCGACGATCGGCGCCCTGCTGCCGCCGACTGCGGTCCAGCATTCGCCCATCTTGACGATCGGCTGTACTTGGGCTTAAGGTGAGAACTTGTCGGCGAGAGGACGCTGGCAGCCTGCACGCGACCTCTTCCCGGCCGTGTTCGATCGCCGGACCGTGGACCGCACCAACGAGGCCTCACCCCGGCGGATCGTGGATGAAGACAGACCCGAGGCCTGACGCGAACGCGACACACCTCGCAGGGAGGCGACCGCCATGACATCTTCCGCACGCTCAACGCATCGACCGATAATCCTGGTTTCGGCTGCCCTCTTGAGCAGCCTCCTGGTCGCCGGCTGCAAGACCGACGGCCTGACCGGGGCGCAGCGCCAAAGTGAGGAGGTTCCGACGACCAGCTTCGACAGCCCCGCGGGCGTCAATGTGCCCAACATCCAGATCGCCGACCGCACCGAAGTCGATCTGGTGGAGGAACTGCTGCTGCATCGCGCCATGTACGCCCGCCTGCTGCAGGCCCTGGCCACCTACTACACCGATCACGGAAACGACATCAAGGCGGTCTGGGCGCGGACCGAGCTGAACGACCTCCGCCGCTACGTCAAACCCTACCGCTACATTATGGATGCCGAGGTACCCGTGGCCACCCTGCGCCCGTTGGAGTCCATCGCCGACGCCGACAAACTCTACGATGAGGCCATTGCCCTGACGCGCAAGGGGGGGCACGGCGTGGCCATCTTCTACAATGAGGGCACGATGAAACAGGCCCTGGCCAAGTTTAGAAGCCTCATCGACACCTACCCGACGAGCGACAAGATCGACGATGCGGCCTTCTGGATCGGCAAGATCCACAAGGAGTATTTCCAGGAGAAGGACAACACGCTGGCCATCGCGTGGTACCAGCGGGCCATCGACTGGAACCCCCAGACACCCAACGCCGCACGGTTCGAGATCGCGACGGTCTACGACTACCGGCTGCACGAACGCGAAAACGCACTCCAATGGTACCAGCGGGTGATTGACGAGGAAGCGGACCTGGATGCAACCAACACCGCGTTTGCGTACACGCGCATTCGCCAACTGACCGCGGAGAAGACCCGTTACGCACCGGGCGAGGCGGTCTCGCAGACGCCGCCGCCACCGGATTCCGCCGCCCAGGCGAACCCCTGACACCCAGGTGATGACTGAAGAGCATCCCTATCCTCGGCTCCGGCCGATCGAGGTTCAGCCCACCCACCAGGACGGCCGCCAGATCCTCGTGGTCCAGGATCCCTGCGGGTTTGCCGCCGGTCCGATCGCCGTCTCCGGTCCGGCCCTGTTCATTCTCACACTGCTCAACGGCGAGCACAGTCCCCAGCAAATCCGCGAGCAGTTCCAGGCCCAGTTCGGAGTCCCGCTGCCGGCTGAACAACTCGATCGACTGTTCGAACAGTTGGACGTCGCCCTGTACCTGGACAACGACCGATTCGCCGCCCACGTGGCGGCCGAGCGGGAGCGATACCGCGCGGCCCCCGCCCGCGTCTCAGACCACGAAGAAGCCCTCGGCGCCGATGAAGACGGTTTGCGGCCTACGCTGACCCGGCTCCTGCGCGACCAGGAGCGGGTCGAGCCGCAGCGTGCATCCGGCCGGCTGGCGGGCGTGATCGCGCCACACCTGGACTTCGCCCGCGGGCAACCCTGCTACGCGGACGTGTACGGCCTGCTGGCCAACCTGCCGCCCGCCGGGCGGTTCGTCATCCTGGGCACCAACCACCGCGGCCTGGGCGCTTCTGTGGTCGCCACCGGCAAGGATTTCCAAACCCCGCTGGGCACCACGCGCACCGATCGAGCGTTCCTCGCCGCCTTGGCCGACGGGTGCGGAGCTGACCTCTGCGAGCACGAGCTGGACCACCTCCGCGAGCACTCCGTCGAACTGCAGGTCCTCCTGCTCCAACACGTTCTGGGACCCGACGCCTTCGAGATCGTCCCGATCCTGTGCCCGGACCCGTGCGGCCCATTGGGCATGGAGCCCCCGGACGGCGACGGCTTTGATCTGCGCGTGCTCGGCCGGACGCTGCGCGACCTCGTGGCCCACGACCCCGTCCCGACGGTTATCATCGCCGGTGCCGACCTGAGCCACATCGGGCGGCCGTTCGGCGACGACCGCGACCTCAACGAGGGCTGGCTCGCCGAGGTCGCCCGTCGCGACCAGACCGCCCTGCAGGCCATCATCGATGGGGATGAGGATGGGTTTCTGCGACAACTGACCGCCGACGACAACAGCACGCACGTGTGCAGTGCCGGCTGCATCTTCACGCTGGCTTGTGCCCTACCCGACACACGCCGTGAGCGGTTACGATACCACCAGGCCGTGAGCTGGGACCACGGACTGTGCGTTTCCTGTTGCTCCGTCCTCTTCTGGGAAGCCTGATCGCCGACGGGTCCGACCGGCAGGATCGCGGGAACTCGTTCTCGGACAGGACCGAGTGAACTTGTTCATGAACAGGACCGAGCGAGCTGGTTCGCGGACGGAGTCGGTGTGGCACCGGCGTCTCGCCGGTGCGGGCGGCTGGGTGGCATGGGCTGGGTGGCCCGGGTCCTCCGGACCCGGGGGAGCGATTGCCGGCTCCGAGCCCAGTGCCCGGCGCATGAGGAGTCCGATCGGCCCCCTTAGAGTGCGTCCTAAAACCCTGTAGCGGCGGCCCCCCGTGGCCGCCGGGCACCGGCGAGACGCCGGTGCCACACCGGTTTCAGGATGCACTCTTAATCGCGCCCCCAGGTTCAAAGAACCTGGGCCACCCGAACCGGCGGTTGGTGGAGTATCGAGATGAGCTTGCCTGACAGCCAGCCCCCCCCCGCCGCCGTCTCCGCGGACGAGTTGTCGCATTACCGTGCCCTGATGTCCGGCCAGCGTCGCGGACCGTTGGCCGCCCTCGAACGAGCGATCCTCTGGTCGGCCTCGCGGGCGTACCGGTGCCTGCTGGCTGTCCGGAACACCTACTACGACCGCTGGGCCCTGCCGGCCTGGCTGGGCATCCCGGTCATCTCGGTGGGTAACCTGACCGTCGGGGGGACGGGCAAGACGCCGATGACCCTCCACCTGTGCCAGCGACTCGTGGCCCGCGGCCGACGACCGGCGGTGCTCAGCCGCGGGTACAAAGCCTCGGCGGAGGGGCTTGCCGACGAACTGCTGCTCATCTCCCGCCGGTGCCCGCAAGCGGTGGCCGTCGCCAACCCTGATCGCGTCGCGGCCGGCGAGCTGGCGATTCAGGAATACGCCGTCGAAGCCGCCGTGCTGGACGACGGTTTTCAGCATCGTCGGTTGGGCCGGGACCTGGACCTGCTGCTGATCGACGCAACGCGGCCGTTCGGGTTCGGGCACGTGTTGCCTCGCGGCCTGCTGCGCGAGCCGGTGGAGAACCTGCGGCGCGCCGACGCCGTGATCATCACCCGCTGCGACCAGGTCGCCCCCGCGACGCTGGCCCAGATCGAGACGACCGTGCGGGCCATCCAGCCGGAGATCCCGCTGCTGCACGCGGTGCACCGGCCCGCGGGGTTTGTGGATCTGAGCGGTCAACCGATACCCGACCCGCCGACCGGCCGCATGGGGGCTTTTGCGGGTATTGCCCAGCCGACGGCCTTCGCCCGCACGCTGGCCGATCTGGGCCGTGCACCGGTGGAGGTCCACTGGTGGCCCGACCACCACGTCTACACCGCGGCGGATGCGGACCGCCTGTGCCGCTGGGTCGAACAATCGCGGCTGGACGCCCTGGTCACGACCGAGAAGGACGCCGTCAAGCTCAACGGATTGGGTGTGGACTGGCCGGTGCCCCTGCTCGCTTTGCGCGTGGATCTCGCCCTGCTCGGCGACGGCGGTAAGATACTCGACGAGATGATCGACCGCGTATTGGCCGATTACGAAACCGATTCCGCGATGGAGGCCGACGACCTTGGCCAGGAAAGCTGATCTCCCCGACGACGACGACGCCGACGCCGGCCGCCCCGCCCCGCGCTACCGGCCGATGGACATGGCCGCGCTCACGTTGTACTCCGCCCACGAGCGCAGCCACCTGGCGGCGGTGGACGCACGGGCGGGGACACCCGAGCCCGGCGTAAGCTTCATCGACTGGCTCGCCTCGCTGCCCGGCTTCCTCGGCGTGCGACGACTGCGAGCGGCGGTCCAGGCGATCGTGACCGCCCGGCGGGCGGACCGGCCGGTCGTCTTCGCCATGGGCGGACATGTGGTCAAGGTCGGCTGCGGGCCGGTGGTCATCGATCTCATGGAACGAACGCTGGTCAACGGCATCGTCATCCACGGCGCGACCGCCATTCACGACGTGGAACTCGCCATGCTGGGGGCCACGAGCGAGGACGTCGGCGACACCATCCGCGACGGGCGGTTCGGCATGGTGCGCGAGACCGCCGAGTTCTTCGCCGCCGCGGCCGCGCTGGCCGAGCAACACGACCTGGGCTACGGCGAAGCCCTCGGCCGGCTCATCCTGGAACGTCGCCTGCCGCACGCGGACGCCAGTCTCCTGGCATCCGCCTGTCGGCTCGGCTTGCCGGCCACGGTCCACGTGGCCATCGGCACCGACACCGTGCACATGCCCGCCCTCGCCGACGGCGCCCGCATCGGCCGGGCGACCCTCACCGACTTCCGCCTGCTGTGCAGCGTGGTCCGCGACATGGGCGCGGCCACGGACGGCGGCCCCTGCGGCGTCTGGTGCAACGTCGGCTCGGCCGTCATCCTGCCCGAGGTCTTTTTGAAGGCCCTCTCCGTCGCCCGCAACCTCGGCGCCCGCCTCGACGACCTCACGACGGTGAACCTCGACATGCTGCGGCAATACCGCACCGGCCAAAACGTCGTCGGCCGCCCCGTCGCCGCCGGTCACGGCCACGACCTCGCCGGCCACCACGAAATCATGCTCCCCCTCCTCCGCCAGGCGATCATCGAAGCCTGGGCGCGGTGAAGCTCCAGCCCGGATTATTCGCGATTGAAGTCGAACCACAGATGAACACGGATGAAATCAATAGGGCGTAACTCGCCGTCCGCGGGGGAAATGACCAATGGCGAAGCACCAATGACCAATCAAGTCCGAATGACGAATGACGAATAACGAACGTCCCCGAACCGCAACCGGAGTTTCGGTTTCGGGCTTGGGCATTGATTGGTCATTGGGCCTTGGGCATTCGCCTTTTAGCCCCGGGAGCCGGGCGGGCAGCGAGTTACGCCCAAGTCAATACATCATCCTCCATCCCTGTTCATCCGTGTTCATCTGTGGTTCCATTCAGATCATCTGTCGGTGACCTCCCCGTCCGCGCGCAGCTTCGCCGTGGCGTCGGGGTTGGGGGTGAAGGTCAGGGCCAGCTTGCCATCGTCAAACCGCAGGTCGCGCAGATCGTCCGCGATGGTGAGCGTCTTGGGCGGCTTGCTGGCGGCCGCGCTGCCCTTGCGCAGTTGCTGGAACACGCTGCCCTCGGGCTTGGGGGCGGAATCGTCTGCCGCCGGGGGCGGCGGTGGCGCCGGGGTAAGGGTCAACGTCGGGCCGTTGCGCGACCAGGTTCCCCGCTCGAGCCCGGTCAGCGCAAGGATCGCAGGCTTGAGCACCAGAAATCGGTACGAGCCGTCCGACAGCAGCTCGAGCTGGGCCTGGACTTCAGCTTCGCCGACCGACGCGCGGAACGTGCCGTCACCGATCCAGGCCCCCTCGAGTGTCGCAGGAAGCTTGGCCGACGAGCGGTCGCAGCCGGCCAACGCCAATGCCAGCGCGGCCGCGAGCAGGACGCCCAAGGTGCCTCTTATCCCGTGCGTGGCCGTACGGCTTGATATCCGTTTCATGTCAACTCCTTCAAGTGGAAATGGGCCCGCAGGCGGAAGCGCCGTCCCGTGTGCGCCCGATGCGTGCACACCGTCTCGGCTTCGAATCGAGAGCCCCGGTATGTTAGGCGTCCTACGGCGGGTAAACCAGGCAACGCGCGCACGCAAAAGACGGGGATAAACCCCGCCGCTCGCCGGGTGCGACGGTGAGTTTGCACGCCCTCCGCACTGCTCCAAGAGCGGTGGCACACGGCGGCGTCAACAGGGCGAGCGGCCGGGCTTTATGCCGGGAGGGTGACGAGCTGGCCGGCGTGTTTGGCTCGGCGGGCGAGGTCGTAGACCTGGTTGTAGGTCCGGGCCACGATGTCCCAGCTCACGACCTCATCGAGGTAGCTTCTGAGCTGATTGCCGAGCCGGAGTCGCAGGTGCTCATCGCAGGCCAGTTGAATAACGGCCTCACGAAGCATCTGCTGGTTGGTGAAGAGCAGCCCGCCGCCGCTCTCGATGGTCTGGGCGGTGAGCCCTTCCATGGGGGCGGAGGTGATGAACGGCTTATTCAGGGCGATGATGCGGGCCAGGGTGTGGGACTGCGTCTCGTCGGTACTCGGCAGGACGATGAAGTCGCATACGCCGAGCATCTTGTAGAAGGTGTCGCCCTGGGGCGTGAACTCGTAGTAGTGAGCGAGGCCCTTGCGTTCGAGTTGCCGGATGTCGCCGCGATACCGTTCGTAATCGTCGCCGGAGGGCGCCTCGTTGACCGCCCCGCCGGCCAGCAGGTCCCAGCGATGCCCCGTACGCTGCTGGATCTCGCGGCCGATCTCCTCCCACATGCCGGTGAGAATGTCCCACCGCCGGCGGGACCGGATCCAGCCGATGAGGCCCACGAGGTGCTGGGCAAGATTGGGCACCTGATCAAGGCCCAGGTCGCGGCGGAGTTGGGGGACCTCATGGACGCCGTATCGCCGATCGGGCCGGGCACCGTGGGGCACGATCATGATGTTGGCCGGCACCTTGCGCCCGAGCGTGGGGAAGGTCCACTCGATCCGCCACTTCTGGTAATGGCATTTGAACAGCACCACGTCGGCCAGGCGGCAGAGCTTGTAGAGAAAGTCCGCCTCGGTATCCAACATGCGACCGGGGACGGTGTGCGGTTCAAGGACCAGCGGCCAATGGGCGACGGCTTCGAGCAGCTCGATGAAGCCGCGCTGCTGGTCGCTCTCGCCCTCCTCATCCAAGCGCTCGTACAAACCCGGGTCGTGCTGGATATGGACCACGTGGGGCTTCAGCTCATCGAGCCGGGCGGCAACCGGCCGCCACCATTTGCGCAGCGAGGTATCGATCAGCGGCAAAACGCCCTCGCCGCGGGCCTCGACGTGGCTGATGACCAGCACCGGCCGGCCGGGGTTCTGCCGACGGATGAACTCCCTGGCCTCCTCGCAGAACGAGGCCACATGGTCGGTACGCGGGGGAAAGCTGGAGATCAGCACAATCGGGTCGGCTTCGGGCATGGGCGCAGGCTTCCTCTGTCTGGCGGCTGACGATCCTGACGATATATCGGACAATGGCAGGTGGGGGTTTTATTACCATTCCCGGGCGCAAGCATGGGCAATAATGCCCACGATAGGGTAGGACAACGGCAGCAACTGCGGTTTTCTGCCCGGCAGCGAGTCTGGTACCTTTGGCACAGTGGTTGCTTTGCCGTGAGGTGGAAGGTGCAAAGGCAGTGGGCAGTGGGCGGAAGGCACAGAGGCACAGAGGGAGAAGGCACAGAGACGGGTGGCCCATCCATCGCAACGCGATGGGTGGGCTGACGATGATACGAGGGGTGGCATGGGTCGGTACTCCGACCCGTGGTGCGGTCGGGAGAGGCCACGGGCCTGGGTACAGGCCCATGCCACCCAGCCTCGTTCGATCATCGCGAGCCCACCCCGGCCGCCGCGGGGGGCGGCCGCTACGCTGGACGCACCGAGAAGCGTGTCGTAGGATCGGCTGTCGGTCCGCGACACCATGGGAAGGATTGGCCCATGAGCAAGAATAGAACCCATGACGAGTCGGGCCCGACCCTGCCGGAGCAAGCGACGGAGATTCAGTCGCCGGACGGCCTGAACCTCTCCGTTGACCTGTCGATCCCCAAACACGTGATCCAGCATAGCGCGGCCCCGAAGCTGGGGGGTTATGTGCTCACCGACCGCCTGGGCGAGGGCGCGTACGGCCAGGTGTGGCGGGCCTGGCAGATCCGCACCCGCAAGGAGGTGGCGGTCAAGGCCTTCAAGCAGCACAGCGGCCTGGACTGGATCTTCCTCCAGCGGGAGGTCGAGCGGCTGTTGCGGCTGGACCGACACCCGCACGTGGTGACGCTGCTGGATGCCGGGCTGGAAAGCGACCCACCGTATTACGTCGTGGATCTGCTGACCGGCGGCTCGCTGGAACAGTTCGTCAACCCCCAACAGGCGGCCCCGCCGCCCCGCGTCATGGCGTGGACGCGGCAGATGTGCGACGCCCTGGGCTACGTGCACCAGAAGGGCCTGATCCACTGCGACCTGAAGCCGGCCAACGTGCTGATTGACGAGCAGGACCGGGTGCGGGTGGTGGACTTCGGACAATCACGGGTCTTCACCGAATCGGCGGCCTCATTGGGCACGCTGTTCTACATGGCCCCGGAGCAGGCGGTGGTGACGGAGCTGGGCAAGCCAGTACATCCCGACGTGCGCTGGGACATCTACGCCCTGGGAGCGACGTTGTTTTCGTTGCTGACCGGGCAGGTGCCGTACGCAACGGCGGGCAACCGCGACGCCCTGCAGCAGGCGGGGTCGTTGGGTGAACGTCTGGAGCGTTACCGGGGCATCATCGGCAGCGGGCCGGTTGCCGACGATGCGGCGGGCTTGCGCGCCCGGGCGGGCGAGGAGCTGGCGGCGGTGGTGGCCAAGTGCATGGCGGTCCGGCCCGAAGAGCGCTACGCCTCGATGGCCGAGGTGAGCAGCGACCTCGACGCGATCGCCAACCATCGCCCGGTGAGCCCGCTGGCCCATCGCCGCGGGTATCGCCTGAGCAAGTTCGTGCGGCGCAACCCGTTCGGGGTGGCACTGGCCGGCTGCCTTCTTGTACTGGCAGCGGGAGCGTACAGCCTGCGGGGTCAGCTTGTCCGGGCGGACCGCGCGAAGGCGGCCGACATCAGCGCCACATTCGTACACGATCCGGCCCAGGCGGTGACGAACCTGACGGCGGCCGGCCCGCGCGTCCGGCGGTTTCTGGCGGAGGACACCGCCCGCCACCTCAACTCACCGGCTTACACCGAGCGGATCATGGGGGCCCGCAACGGCCTCTGGGCGAACCCGGCGGCCTTCTGGGCAGGCGTCGACGGCGGGCCGCTGTGGCGGAGCGGCGAGTGGCTGGAACTGGCCATGTTCGACTGGCCACAGCCTGAGGAAGTGCTGGCCCAACTTCGTGAGAAGGCCGCTTCCGGCAGCGATCGGCAGAAGTACGCCGCGTTCTGCCTGATCGGCCAGGCGGCACCGCGGGAGAACGCCGCTTTGACCGACCTCTGCCGGACGGCCGTGCGGACGGAGACGCATCCGGGGGTGATCGCGGCGGCACGCTGGGCGGCCCAGCGGCTCGGACATGATGAACCGTGGCACCACGGCGAGCGGGTGTTCGTAGATGACCTGACGGGGTTGGCGTTCGCTTACGTCGCGGGCACCGAATCATTCCACCGGGGATCGCCACCGGATGAACGTGACCGCTTTGCCAACGAGCAGCAGGCCGCCGCCGGCCGACCGATCCAATCCGTTTACTTCGCCACGACGGAGTTGGCCGTCGGGGCACTCGCCCGGTTCCTGGAGGACCCGGACACGGTGCAATGGCTGGGGCAGCAGGCGAGCGCGTCGGCGGAGTTGCGGGGCCAGTTTCAGTTGGCCGGCGAAGCGTGGCAGGGGCAGATCGCCCGCGGAGCCCTGGATGAGGCGGCAGGGTGGATCAGTCTCGACCTGGCCCGCCGATACTGCGAGTGGGCGAGCCTGCGGGGCGCCCAGGCGTCGCCGGCACGGCGGTATCGCCTGCCGACGGAGGATGAGTGGGAGTATGCCTGCCGGGCGGGGAACGCGGGGCGGTTCTGCTTCGGCGACGGCGACGCGTACGTGCCGCTGTTCGCCCACTGCAGCGGGCACGTGGCCGGCCCACCGGCGGTCGGGCTGAAGATGCCGAACTTCCACGGCCTGTTCGACACGCACGGCAGCCTGTGGGAATGGACCGATTCGCGATATCCGCCGGAACTGGTGTCCGACGCGGACATGGACGCCGGCCTGCGGCAAAACCTGTACGTGTACCGCGGCGGCGCCTACTACTCGCCGGCGGTGCGCTGCCGCTCCGCGCAGCGGAATTACGGCAGCCCGCATTGGCCGGATATGTACAAGGGCTTGCGCGTGGTCATGGAGGTGGTCGAGCGATGAGGCGGGCGAAGCGGTTCGTCTTGGCCCAGCATGACGCGAGACGGGGGAAGTGAGAAGTGAGAGGTGAGAAGTGAGGAAGCGGCGGTTGCGACTGATGCTGACTTGCTCTGTGGGTGGGTTGCTCGCGGCGGCCTGCGTACCCGGACTCGGACCGTTCTTTGGGCTGCCGGTCGAGACGCGGTTGGCGTTTACTAACCTCTCGACGCGCTTTTATGCCGCCATGCAGATCCGTTCGCACGGCGATGGTGTGTTTGCAGCTTCGCCTCTGCTGGCGCCCGGGGCGACGTTCCGGGCGGATTGTGCCGAACTGCTCGGCGCGCCGTGCCCCGCGGCGATGGATGTCCGCATCCTGCTCTACCGCAGAGTGCATGAGGACGTGCCCATCGGACTGGATGAGACCGAGGAGGTCGAGGCGGTGCCGCTGGTCGCGGGGGAGGTGATCGCGGTGCCGGCCTGCGAGGTCGAGCCGCTCGAGACCTACACCATCGTCAACTGGGACGCACCCGAGGGCACCGCCCGAGTCAAGTTTGCCCAGGGCACGGCAGTGGATACCTACATCCGCCAACGCAACCTCTTCCCGAACACGGACGCGGCGTGGGAGATCGCCGGCGTGGCCGCCGCCCTGGCGGATATTGCCCCGCCGCCCCTGGCCGACGCGGAGCCCGTTTCCGGTCGGGTTACGCTGGCGGACGGTTCGGGCGTCGAGAATATCGGCGTCCTGCTGCGGACACGGTTCCGCGTTCGGCTGGACGATGCAGACGCGGGCAACGATCCGGACACCGGCTGGAGCGACCCAATGGCCGTGACCAAGACCGACGCCGCGGGCCGCTTCGCGTTTGATCGGCCGGCGGGCGTGTATCAGGTCGAGGTCTTCGCCGACGGATACCTGTTCCGGCCGGTGGTGGTCGAGGTGGAGACCCCGCAGCAGCAGGTGATCATCATCGCGGAGCCGCAGGAATGACAAGCAACGAAACGAACAGGCTGGTCCCGCAATCGCTGCCCGAGTCGGGGTGGCCCAGGTTCTTTGAACCTGGGGAAGCGATTCGGGAGGCTATGAAGGTCGCCGCGGAGCGATTACACGCAACGAAGCAATCGTCCCCCCAAGTCCAAAGGACTTGGGCCACCCGGGGGGCTTGTCCTGCCGGGGAACCGCTCCCTTACGGTCGCGGCTCTGCTCGGTCGCGGCGGGGGTTGGGATGGCTGCTGCTATTGGCGGCGGTATGGCCGGCCGGGGCGGGTTGCGACATCCTCTCGGGCGGGCTGCCCTGGGGCGTCAATCCGTTCGTGGATCTCGACCCCGTGGCCCTGGACGGTGTAGCCCGGCGGATGGCCTATGACGTGGCCCCGCTGGGTGAGCTGGACGCGGGTGCGGTGATCCGGGTGGAGGTGACGGGCCAGGCGGTCGAGGCGGTGTTGATCCTGGCGGAGAACCCCGACTCGATCAACTCCGGGCTACTGACGGGGGGTGGACCGGCCAACGCGGCGTTCAACTACCGCGTGCAGGCCTCCGGCCGATACTACGTCTTCGCGTTGTTCGACCCGCAGACCGGGGAGGCCCAGCGCCTGGCAACGCTAGCCGTCGGCTTCGGCGACCCAGCCTATCGGCCCCCCGCCGAGCAGGTGGTCCGCGTGATCTTCGAGGAGGGTTACCTGACGGAGCCCGGGCTGGTGGACCCCGAATCGTTCACCGACGAGGAGCGGCAGGTGCTCGCGGACCTCAGTGATCTGGTGCGGGCCGAGGTGCTCGACCGCCTGCGGGGGCTCTTTGCCGGAACCCCCATCGAGATCCTCGGCGAGGATGACCCGCTGCCCAACGCGCCGTGGTCCGAGCTGCATTACCTATCCGAGCGACGCCTCGCGGGGGCCGACGAATGGTTTGACGCCGCCCTGCCGCCGCTCCTGCCGGAGCATCCCGAGTGTCGGGACGTGGTCATCTTCGGCGAGGTCCTGCCGCACGGGGCGTTCGTCGACCCCGGCAACCAGGTGCTCGACGATCAGGCCGCGGTTTACGTGGGCAGCTTCCAGGGCCGCGGTGCCGACTGCCGATCCGCGGCGATCGACTCCGTCGGCAGCATCGTCCTTGGTCTGTCACACACGGGGGCCCACGAGATCGGGCACCTCGTCGGGCTCTTTCACGTTCCGCTGACGGACATCATGAACCGCTCGCCGACGCTGGCGTTTCAACGGGAATTGAGCTTCGAGCGGGGCCAGATCCTCGTCGAAGACGCCACCCAGGGACAGGTGCTCACCACGGTCATCCAGGATCCCGAGTTTTACTTCCAGGCGATCTTCGACCGGCCTTGAGGGGAGCCGAGGAGTGGGAAGGTGAGAGGTGAGAGGTGAGAAGTACGCAAACGACGGCGCGTGTCGGTCACCGTGTGCCACTGCTCTTTGAGCAGTGCCGAACGCGTGCAAGTCGGGGATCGGGAGTCCGCAGTCGGCGATCGGAAGCGAGCCCCAAGTACCAGCGCGGGAAACGAGCCCCAAGCGCCAGCGCGGGGTTGCGGGTAGGGGCTTGAAGATCAGTGAGGTGTCCTCCCATACATTGGAAACATAGCCTTCTCACTTCCCCGTTCCTCGTTCTCAACTCCTCAGCAGCTCGCGGATGGCCTGGCCGATGTCGGGCGCGCGCATCAGGCTTTCGCCCACCAGGATCGCATGAGCGCCGGCGGCGGCGAGGCGCTCGACGTCGGCGTGGGTCTTGATGCCGCTCTCGGCGACGAGGAGGGTGCCCGGGCCGACGGCTCGCGCCAGTCGCAGCGTCGTATCGAGATCCGTCCGCTGGACCTTGAGGTCGCGATTGTTGATGCCCAGGAGGCTGCGCTTGTCGTTGGGAAACCCGACCGCGGCCTGGAGCGCCTCGAGGGTGGCGGCTTCGTGCACCTCGATCAGGCTGGTCATGCCCAACGCGCAGGCGAGGTCCAGCATCTCGGCCAACAGCCGCGGATCGAGCACCTCGCCGATCAGCAGGACCGCGTCCGCCCCCGCCGCCCGGGATTCGTATACCTGGTAAGGGTCGATGAGAAAATCCTTGCGTAGCACGGGGAGCGGGACGGCCGCCTTGACCTGCTCGATGAACGCGAGCCGGCCGTCGAACCAGAGCTCGTCGGTCAGGACGCTGAGGGCACTGGCTCCGTGCGCATGGTAAATGCGGCCGATGGCCACGGGGTCGAAGTCGGCGCGGATCAGGCCGGCCGACGGGGACTTGCGTTTGATCTCGGCGATGAGGTGCACGCCGTGAGGCGCGGCTGCGGACAGCGCGGCGTGGAGATCCCGCGGCGGCGGTGCGTCCTCGGCCGCTTGCCGGATCTGCGCCAGCGGGCGGGCCGCCAAGCGAGCCGCAAGCTCCTCGTGCTTTCCAGCGATGATCTGATCCAGGATCGTGGGCAAAACGCTGACTCCTCGACGTTATACCATGTAGTCAGACCGCGAAGAGGCAAGCCGATAGCAGAGTTCAACTCGCAGGACCCGAGGGTTGGCACCCTCGGCTCGCTCGCCGCCTACCGCCTGCTGCGTCGCTGCGACCACGATACCCGAAGCCATGTCGGGCTGACAGTTACGACGGCTGTTGGAGTATCATACGCGGGCTTGACCGGCCAAGAAGGCGCTTGATCGGGCGACGAGGATCGATGGCTCATGGGCTTTGAACTGAACACGCTGGATATGCTCGACCTGGCCCTGATGGGCGGCGGCGTGCTCGTCCTTGCCGTCTCGGCGGTACGGTGGCGGCAGTCCCGATGGACGGACCCTCTGGCCAACGTGCCGGACCGCCGGAATGAGCTGTCGGTCATCCTCGTGTGGACCTGTCTGCTGACTCTCGTCGGCGGAGGGGCGTTAGGGATGGCCCTTGCCACTCAGCTCACACCCGCGGCACTGAGCGATGCCACTCGCGAGGCGTGGATCGGCGTCCTGGCGATGACGATGGCTCAACTGCTGACTGGGGTGGCGTGTGTGATCGTTGCCCGGGTGGCGGGCCTGGGGCTGCTCCGACCGTCGCCGTTTGGGCTGCCGAGGCAACTGTTCGAGAGTCTGGCCGGGTGCCTGGCCGCGCTGTACGTCTGCGGCTTGGTGGTCTGGTACACGGGCTGGCTGACGGAACTCCTCTGGCCCGACTACCAGCCACCGGCCCACACGGTCTTCTCCGCACTGAACGCTCCGGAAACTCCGATCTGGATGCGGGTCGTGGCCGTCGGGGGAGCGGCCGTCCTCGCTCCGCTGAGCGAGGAGTTGTTCTTCCGCGGGATTCTGCAAACGGCCCTGGCAAAGGCCCTGCCGTTGGCCCTGGGGGTGCGGGCCGGCCGCTGGGTAGCGATCGCCCTCACCGCAACGGTGTTCGGGCTGCTGCACGCCGGTACGCCGCAGTTCATTCCCGCCTTGATCTGCCTGGGTGTCATCCTCGGCTATCTGTACGAGCGGCACGGCACGCTCATCGTGCCCATCCTGGTGCACGCGCTCTTCAATGCCAGGTCGCTGCTGTGGTATCACTTGGGGGGAAACTGAGGCGGAGCCCGCGAGGCGCACAAGAAGACCCCAGCGCCGCGGGGGCGACGCTGGGGTCGTCTGTTCCTGAAAATGCGAAGCCGCAAGCGGCGTACCAGCACCGCGAGGGCTGAAGCCCGCGGCTCTTTGGCGATCTCAGTTGTCGTAGTACAGGTGGAACTCGTGCGGATGCGGCCGCAGGGCGATCTCCTCGATCTCGTTCTTGGTCTTGTAGTCGATCCAGGTCTGGACGAGCTCCTCGCTGAACACGTTGCCCTCCGTGAGGAAGGCATGATCTTTCTTGAGGGCTTCGAGCGACTCCCTCAGTGAGCCGGGCGTGTTGGGCACGGCGGCCTTTTCCTTCCCGGTCAACTCATAGATGTTCTTATCCAGCGGCTTGCCGGGGTCCAACTCGTTCTTGATGCCATCCAGGGCCGCCATGAGGACAGCCGAAAAAGCCAGATACCCGTTGGCCGACGGGTCCGGGCAGCGGAACTCGAGCCGCTTGGCCTTGGGGCTGTCCGAGTACATCGGGATGCGGATGGCCGCCGACCGGTTGCGGGAGGAGTAGGCCAGGTTGACCGGGGCCTCGTACCCGGGCACCAGCCGCCGATAGGAATTGGTCGTCGGGGCCGCGAAAGCCAGCACCGAATGGGCGTGCTTGAGAATGCCGCCGATCGCGTGCAGGGCCATGTCCGAGAGGCCCGCGTAGCCCTTGCCGGCGAACAGGGGCTTGCCGCCCTTCCACAGTGAAATGTGCGTGTGCATGCCGCTGCCGTTGTCCTGGAAGATCGGCTTGGGCATGAAGGTCACCGTCTTGCCGTGACGCTTGGCGACGTTGCGGACGACGTACTTGTACCACATCATCTGGTCGCCCATGTCGACCAGCGGGCAGAAGCGCATGTCGATCTCGGCCTGGCCGGCCGTGCCGACCTCGTGGTGATGGGCCTCGACGGCGATGCCCAGCCGCTTCATCTCGTAAACCATCTCGCCGCGCAGATCGTGGTAGGTGTCGGTCGGGCTGACCGGGAAGTATCCGCCCTTGTAGGACGGCTTGTACCCGAGGTTCGGCTCCTCGAAGCGGGCGGTGTTCCAGGCCCCTTCGGCCGAATCGATCTCGTACAGCCCGCGATGCTGGTTCTGCTCGTAGCGGACTTCGTCGAAGATGAAGAACTCCGGCTCCGGTCCGATGAAGCAGGTGTCGGCAAACCCGAGCTTCTTGACGTACTCGACGGCCTGCTTGGCCACGAAGCGGGGATCCTTACCGTAGAACTGCCGGGTCACCGGATCGACGATGTCGGCGATGATGCTGACCGTCGGCTCCTTGAAGAACGGCTCGAGCCGGGTGGTCTCCACCTGCGGGATGGCCAGCATGTCGGACACGTCGATGTCCTGCCAGCCGCGGATACTGGAGCCGTCAAACCCGACGCCGTCCTTGAACGTGCCCTCGTCCCATTCATCGACGGGGAACGAGCAGTGCTGCCACGAGCCCAGCATGTCGCAGAACTTCAGATCGACCATCTCCGCTCCGACCTGCTTGCAGTAGTCGAAGAAGTCCTTGGGGGTTTTGGCTTTGGGGGGCACATAGGTGTTTTGAATCCTGCTGGCCATTCTCGAACCATCCTTTCCCTGTAAGGGTGTCACACGGAACCGAACCTCAATCGCCACACGGTTTGTCCTATGAGATCGCTGGGAGGAATGGCGTGCCACCAATCGCCGGCCGACAATTGGCAACACGGACACGCATCACCGCGGAACCCGCGGGCACGCGCCGCCCTGCCGGCCGAGCCGACAGGGGGTCATGGCAGTCCATTTCTGAAGCACCGGGCGACCGAGCCATGACCGGCAGCCCGTCCCAAGCGATTTCAACCAAGCGAACAGCCTGCTCGCGACGCTCAATCAGACCACGTCGCGAGCCGACTCCTGAGCATTACTTAGCAATCTGCGTACCAGGACCGCCCGAAGGCGTCAACGCGATTTCCAGGCCCGCAACCCACGCCGATCGCCGGAACCGACGAAACCGTATGCTCGCATCCTAGGCACGAGAATGCCGGTTGGAAAGGCCATGCCCAGAAACCAGGCGACGAGACGCCCCTACCCCCGCCGGTCCGTCGGGCGATCGTGATGCGTAGCCCCTGCCTCGCCGACAAGTTTCGAACCGCCCGATATCGGCTTCCAGTGCCCTGGAAGGCCGTTGCAGGAACCCCAGCGGACGCCGACATGCACGCCGCGAGAACCGGTTTGCGGGCCCAAGTCCCCGCATCCGCGCGACTGGCACCGGATTTGCGAGGCAGGCGGGCGGGACTGGTCCTGTGTCCCGCTTCCCGAGCCCGGTCCGACGGGGCGGCGGAGGCGGGTGCGGCACCAGCCCTCGCTCACCCAACAGGGGCGTTCCACCGAGACGAGGTACGCGGTCATCGTGTGATGGTGTGGGGCCGGGGGTCACCAAGCGAGCCCCCGGCTCTCCCATCACACGTCTGTCTTGCCTTGACGCTTCGTCGCGCACTACAGTAGCGGCGGATGCGCCAGGAGCATTCCAGCTACCGCGGATACGTGCACGGCCCGCGTTCGCCCCTCGGCGCGTGGGCTGCGGTGCTCCTCCTCCTCGCCGGATGCTTCCCCTCGGCCCCCGAGGACTACACCGACGGAAACGTCGGCATCGACCCGGACAAGTACCCCACCCTGCGGGTGCAGGGCGAACCGAACGACACCTTCGACACCGCCCTGACGGTCATCCTCGACGTGAGCAGACGGGCGTATCTGCGCGGCAGCATCAGCACCCCCGACGATGTGGATGTGTTCGCCATCGAGGGGCTGGAGCCCGGCGACCGGCTGGTGGTGGACGTGAACTCGTTGGGCGTCGCGATGGATGTCATGCTCGCCATCTTCGACGAGGCCGGCCGTCTGGCATTCGAACACGATGACCAGGCCCCCGCTCTGGGGCAATATGACCCCTACCTCAATGTGGTCATCCGCCGGGAAAGTCTGGCGTACTTCCTGGCCATCGCGCGGTCACCGCTGGCGGCCCGGAGGACCTACGGGCCGTACGAGGTGCTGATCACGGTGGTCCCCGGCGGCGATGTCCCGCCGCCGATTTCCCAAAGGCTGGTCCTCAACTTCGCGGGCGGCAGTATTCTCATCCCGCCGGCCAGCCGGTACACGGTGGATGCATTCGACGCCGGGGAGATCCACCCGGCTTACGCGGGCACGACGGCGGCTGTCCGCAATCAGATCGTCGCCAACGTGCGCGAGAACTTCGAGGGCCTGGCCCTGGACCTGTGGGTGGTGCCGCCCGACCCCTGGCCGCCGGCCGGTACCTACTCCACCATCCTGTTCGGGGGCTACAATGCGGAAGCCTACGGCATCGCCCAGGACATCGATTCTTACAACTCCAGCTGGACCGACGAGGCCATCATTTTCACCAACATGTTTACGCCCGCGCGTTTCGGGCGCACGCTGACCAGC
>CAZEEJ010000021.1:40033-43545 GCA_964511155.1 uncultured Planctomycetales bacterium
ACTGGGCACCGCGATCGGCAACGTGGCCACCCACGAAATGGGCCACCTGTTGGGTCTCCACCACGTCGCCAACATCAATGACCTCATGGACACCACGGGCAACTCCGGGACGTTCCTGCTGGACCAGGAATGGCTGGATTCGCCGCTGGACCAGACCGTCTTTCCGATCGGCACCCAGGACGGTCTGCTGCTGCTGCTGGAAACGATCGGATGGCTGCCGTAGCACATCAATAGAAGATCGTCAGGATAAGGTTGGGGTCGGGGTGCTTCCCCTCCCACACGCCAACGGTGGTGTTGACCTGCTTGATCTCGATCTGCGGGTCGGTGTCGAGCCATTCGTTGACCGCGTCCTCCAGGTGACGGATGGCCGCGTCGGACATCTTCGAGTGGAAGACGCGCATCCGCGTGGCCCCCTTCCCGGTGAGCGTCAGCGGACGGCGAAACTCGCGGCTGCCGGGGCGGACGCCTTCGGTCAGGCCCAAGCCCGATTGCCCCAGCGCGGAGGCATGGCTGGAGCGGTCGCGGCCCTCCGCATCATCCACCATGGAGAGGGCCGCCTGGTCCGCAGGCGGGTTGCGTTCGGCCATGCAGTGGTGGCAGAACAGTCGCCCCGACAGGCGGGCCGCCAACCCGCGCTCGACGTGTTCAGGGTACACGTTGGCCCCACAGCCATCGCAGGTCAGCACCCTTTCGGCATCCGGTGTGGAACTCATGGGCAACCTCCCGGCGCTTCACGCGACGCAGCGAGCGGAAAAGGAAATGAGCGTCTCCTTGTGGTCCCGAAATGCAGCGCTCTCGCGTACGCTACCAACAACCATAGTCCAACCGGCGAACGGATTCAAGGCTGCCCAGGCCGGGGGTCCACGAGTCGGGTCGGCGACAGACACGGCGGTATGGATGGCCCCTTCAGGGCCAACCCTCGGTGCGCGGTTCGGTCCCAGGGGGGCCGTCACGGCTTGGGCGGGTGGCCCATCCATCGCAACGCGATGGGTGGGCTCACGATGATGCGGATGGAGCAAGGGCTCCTGGTCAAGCGGGCTTGCCCGCGCGTTCGATCATCGCGAGCCCACCCTTGCTGCGCAAGGATGGGCCACCCGGCAACTGGGTGCTGTTCGTCACATACGCGTGGGCACGTCCATCAACAAGTTGACTCGGTCCTCAGGAAATCGGCAGCCCGCCGATTCTGTCCCGGACCCCCTACTGGCCGCCCCACCGCCATCGAGGTTTGTCGCCCTTGATCCAGCAGATGGCGATGAGCAGGACGGCCATGACGGTTGTGAAGATCAGGAACGGCACCACGGAGGTCGGCCAACGGCCGAGCATCAGGATGTTGCCCACCATCACCACCGCGAACCAAACGATCATCACCACCCAGCCCTGCCAGGTGCGTGGCAGGCCCCAGCCCCAGCCGTAACTCTTGGCGGGGAACCAGTTTTCCTTTTTGTTGCGCTCATCCTCTTGCATCGTGGCGATCTCCGGTTATGATGCGGGCCGCTGACAAGTTCATAGACGCACGGTTGCAGGTTCCCGCATCGCGGGATGAATAGGGAAGCGTGGTGAAAAACCACCGCGGACCCGCCGCTGTAATCGGACGAACCAGCCGCATGATGCCATTGTCTGGCGGGCGGCCGACCCGGGCAAATCGAAATGCTCCGGGCCGGCGAGCCACCGGATGAGAAGGCCGGACTGGGTGTCGAAGGACATGGACCACGTCCATCCCTCGGCCGGCCGTAAGCCAGAAGACCTGCCTGCAACGTGACGCATCGTGTAGTGCCCCGGGCTTTTGGGTGCAACGATCCTCTTCGGCCCGGGATCTGTTCGTCTGCCGGCACATTCGGCGACGGCCCGATCCCGTTTTGTTTTTGGCAGGCCGGCGGAGCTTATCGTCCCGGTACCCTTTGCCCTGGGTACTGGGATTTTTTTTGTCCTGAGTGGTCCGAGGTTGGCCACGGAAAGGAGCTCCCCCGTGTCGAAGAGAACGTACCTGCTGAAACTGTGTACCGCCCTGGTGACGGCGGTCTGCCTGGCCGATCTGTCGGCGCCGGCCGTCGCCCAGCTTGCCCCCACGCGCCCGGGCTATGCCATCCAGTACCAGATCGACGATGCCTGGGTCGGCCCGATCGGGCTGCTGGGCGCTGCGGAGTTGATGGCTGGTTCATTCCAGTATGACGCCTCGTTCAACAGTCTTTTGCAGGTTCGGACCGTGGGGCTCAACGCCGGGCCGGTCAGTGCCCCGCTCTACACGCAACCCCTGCTCGATCCGCCGGCGGCCGGCACGTTCGCGGGCTCGGCCATCGCCACCGACGGCAGCCACGTGCTCACGGCGCAGACCGGATACCCCGCCTCACCGGAGGGCCTGTTCCCCGGCCGACTCCTGCTGACCGACCTGACCGATGCCAGCACGAGCAGCCTCGACGTGCCCGGAAACTGGGATATGGAGGTCGCCGGCGGTGCGTTCTACGTGACTGCCGCAGCGGGGGCAGCCACCGGGCTGGCGGACAACGGATACAGCGGGCTCTACCAGCTCGCCCGGACCGGCGGAACGCTCACCGGACTCAACCTGATCGTGGATACGGGGGCGCCCAGCGGGGCGGTGGCCGCCGACGGGGATGGCAACCTCGTCTTCAGCCTCGGGGGCAACTCTGCCCTGCTGCAGGGCGGGCTCAACGATCTGTACCGCCTGACCGCTGACCAGGTCGCGGTGGGCGTTGCGGCGGGCCCACTGGCCGGCCTGTCGTCCTCCGCGGCCGATCGCCTGATCACCGGCTCGGTCCTCGGCGCCGCGGCCCAGCCCTTCCTCGGTTCGCTGGTTCCCGAGGATGGCAGCGTGTTCGCCAGCCTGTCCGACGTGGTCTTCGGCCCCGAGGGGACGCTCATCGTCGGACTCAGCGGTTACCTCTACGACGACCAGTTCAACTTCACCGGCGTGGCTGGCCTCGGCCTGCTGCTCGACGTCACCGACCAGGGCGGCGATTTCTCCGCCACCGTCCGCGACATCCTCTATACCAACGCTACCGACGGCGGCGGCAGCCTCGCCTTCCGAGCGAGTGACAACACCCTGTGGGTCAGCACCGACGGCCACCTCTACGGGCTGGCCGTACCCGAGCCGGCAACGCTGCTGCTCTTCCTGTGCACCCTCGGCCTGCTGCGGAGACGCCGAGCATGACGATTCAGCAAGCATCAGCGACCCCGCTCGGGTGGCCCCCCCCCTCTGGGTGGCCCACCTCCTCTGGAGGTGGGGGAGCGATTAAAGCTCGCCGCGATCATCGACTATTGGCCGAGTGGCCCACCTCCTTTGGATGTGGGGGAGCGATTGAAGCTCGCCAGGACCGTCGGCTGTTGCGCGGAGCTTACTCGGGTGGCGTCAATCGCTCCCCCAGGTCCAAAGGACCCGGGCCACCCGGCGAACAGGTTGCTTCACGCGTTCGACCTGGGCCACCCGGCGAACAGGTTGCTTCACGCGTTCGATCATCGCGAGCCCACCCTTGCTGCGCAAGGATGGGCCACCCGGC